>QEXY01000129.1 GCA_003130875.1 Ardenticatenia bacterium | reverse complement strand
GTCTGATAGTCGCTCTGCGCCGCCCATGGGTGCGAGGCAGCATCGAGGGTGGCGCCCACCACCCGCAAGGGGCAGCCGTCCATATCCACCACCTCGGGCGGATCCTCCGCCAGGCGCAGCAGGCAGGCGCTCACCTCCTCGGTCAGACCGGTGAAACGCAGCCAGCCATTCCCATCCCCAGGTGCGACCAGGCTGCCCCCAGCGCGTCGCCCCAGCACCAGGTTGGAGGCGGTGTAGGGACGTAAGCCCTCCTCGTCGTGCAATCGCGCGGAAAGCGCCGCGTCCTGGGCCTGGATCAGGCGCAGCAACAGCGCCTGGGAGGCACGTCCCAGGCTGGCCGGCAGCTGCGCCGGCTGTTGCGCACACACCTGGAGCACCAGACTGATGAGCATCGGCTATCTCCTCTCCCGGGCGCTGGTGCGCACATGCTGCAGGTTGATGATCTCGGCTGCCTCAAAGCGCGGCGGCAGCACGTCTTCCACCGGGCGCATGCGCACGACTGGTGGGAAGTAGCCCATGCGCCCGTGCAGCTCGGCGAGCAGGGTCATGGCAATCGTGCTGAGCGTGGGCGGATTGACGAAGATGGCAGCGTGCTGCCATTCCTCGGAGGTCAACCCCAGACTGTCCACCAGCGCGCGCACTTGCTCGGCGAAGGGCTGCGCCTGGTCGAAATGCGTCGGCACCTCGATCAGACGATCGATCGGCTGACCGGCCAGCTGTTCGATCTGGCCGCGCTGTTCGGGGGTGAGGGGATGGCCGAAGTTGAGCAGGATCATTTCTCGCTCCGTGATGTCCTGGGATTGCATTGTGCCTGACCGGGAGGCAGCTTCGGGAACCAGCTGGGCTGCCAGCTGATCCAGCTGGGCACAAACCTCGTCAGCCCGTTTGAGGATGGAGCGCACATCCGCGGCATCGGGGCGCATGCCGGCGTGCGCCAGGTCGTTGCGCAGGGTCGACAGCCGCGTCCACACCTCCACCAGCTGGGCGCATTGCGGCAGGGCGGCTATGTCGTCGGTGAAAGGCGTCATCAAGGGCGAGCGGCGCTCCGCCTCCAAACGGCATCGCTCGGCTGCGTTGCTGATAGCGTCCTCGATCTGTCTGCGCACGCCGAGATCGTCCAGCGCGCGATCCGTCAGGCGGCAGAGCAGCAGCGAGATGAGCCACTCACGCGCCAGCGTCACCGCCTGGACAACCTGTTCCTTGTCCATATACCAGCGCACCATCTCGCCCTGGATGCGCAGGTTGTCCAGGCGACTTTCCCGCTTGCGCGGCATCTCCAGCGCGAGGGATTGATAGGCCTGGACGACGCGCTCGGTGAGCAGGGCGAACGGGCGCATGTGGGATTCGATGTGGGTGTGCTGTTCCTGCAGCGTGCGCACCAGCCGATGTGCCTGTTCCATGGACTCAAACGGCCGATTGAGGCGCAATGCCAGCGAGGTGTTCTGCATGGCGTCGGCAGCCCACTTCAAGCTTTTGCTTAGCTGGCGCATAGCCGGGTCGTCGCGAATCAGCTCGCCCGCCGGCATACCCGCACGCAGCCGTTCGGCCAGGTCGCGTGCGTCGCCGAAGCGGATGAAGCGGTCGGTGGCAATCGTCCAGTCGAGCAGGGTCACGAAGGGGGTCAGGTCGAACACCGGGCTTTCGTCTTGCTCGTTGCGCGCCTCGTAGGCGCCGTAGTAGACGCCCTGCACGTCCACCTCCTTGGCGGCGCGCAGGTAGGCGACCGCCAGGAAGCTGAGGAAGGGCAGCGAGCGGAAGCCATTGGTGATGTCGGCGACCAGCTGGCCTCCCTGGGGCACATGTTCGGTGAGCGCGTCGAAGATCTGCCACAGCTCGGCCTCCTCGCGGCCGTCGGGGATGGGCACTTCTTCGGGTTGGGTGACCGTGGCGAGTTCGTCGGCCAGCGCCTCAAAGTGCATCTCGCGTGCCTTCTGGGTGACCACCACCAGCGTGCGCTCGGGCCGCAGGAAGCGCGCCAGGGCAGCGGCGCAGTATCGCGTGGTGTGACGTTGCGATCCGAAGGCATAGGTGGTGACCTTATAATCCGTTGTGCCTAGGAACGTGAGCATGTCCACCTGAATATTCCACTCCGTCTCTATGCAACGCGCCGGGCGTATGGCAGTCGCTGGGCAATTGCCTGGCGCAGCCGCTGGGCATCAGACGTGCTGAGCGATCGGCGGTTCCAACGCCACTCCGACAGCTCGATGACCATAATGTTGAGCGCGTTTGCCATTGCCTTGTATTGCTCATCCTGTGTGATTCCGGTGACGATGAAGCGCGCCGTGTAGGTGCCGGAGAGCTCACGTGCGGCGGCTGTGGTCAGCTGGTCGACAGCACGCTTGCCGCTTTCGCCACCGCCTCTTTTGACCTCGATGAAGCCGACCTGATTGCCGCAGCGGACCGCTAGGTCAATCTCGATCTGGTCTTTCATGCCATGGGGGCGCACGCCGGCCATGATCTCATCCACATATTCTTTCAGGGCAGCGTAGACAGCCCGTTCCAGGATGCCCCCCTGGTCTGTGCTGAAACCCGTTATCTTGTAGCCGTCAAAGTGGGCGCGCAGGTAATCGTCCAGGGTGATCAACGCCTCCGAGAGCTCGATGCACGCCTCCAGCTCGGCCTCATCGCCCTGCCAAGCGTAGCGATAGAGGAAGCTGCGTTGGTCGCGTCCGTGCGGCCCTTCGGTTTGGAAGTAGAGGAAGGGACTGCGAGATTGCCGCGCCAGGTCGTAGGCAGCGAACGCCATCGTCTTCGTGCCGCCGGTGAGGTTGAAGAGCAAATCGGGATGCCCGGCGAGCACCTCTTGGAGGCAGTGGCGGATCTCAGCGACGCGATAGGCATCCTGGATCTCCAGCGGATACACCTCTGTGTCGGAGGTTTCAGTGAGGAAGGTCTGCAGGCGTCGCGCTCTGCTCTCGGTTTGTTTGGTGTAGACCAGCACCACGGCTTCCGGCTTGCAATAACGCATCGGCAGCAGATTGGGGATGGTTTGCTCGCCCACCAGGGCGACCATTGTGGTCATGCTTTGATCTCCTCCATCTCCACCAACACCCAGCCGAGGGGGACGACAGGTATTTCGCGCACCTGCCCGTTGGGTGGGCGTTCCACTTTGACCAGGACGCGCCGGCTCTTGGGGAAGGGGTCGCCGCGTTGACGCTTGCCACGCGCCAGCTTGTAGTCCTGCAACAATGCCTCCATGAAACCCGGATCACTCTGCAGGTGGCTGCCGAACGTCTTCGCCTCCCAGCCGGTGCCCCAGCCCAATTGCAGCAGGAACTTATTCTCGGCAAGTGCCTCATGTTGCCACTTCCGGTACAACTGCACCAGGCGCCCGCTGTTAGGAACACTCTCCAGAAGTCTGAGCTCTTGGCTCAGCCGATGCTCTCCATAGGCACGCAGCACCTGCGGCAGCTGGTCTAACAGATTGCTGTGGCGCAGATGGAGGCCGTGTTGCTTTGCCCACTCCGAAAAGAGCACACGATCCACCTTGAGGGTGAGCTGCAGCTTGGTCTCCGGACGCAGCGCCTCCAGCTCGATAGGAGCGCCAAGGTTGCCGCGCCGGTTGAGCACGCGGGCGTTGACCAGGATAAGACGTTCCGGAGAGACCGGCTCGCTGTCGGACACGTGCAGCGCGCGCAGGGTGTCCTTGTTGGGCGCTTTGCTGCTGTGCTCGCTGAAGAGCTCCTGTTCATACCATTGCCCAGCGAAGCGACGGTCGCGTCCCAAGCGCGCCCGTTCGGGGCGCAGCTTGTGCAAACGCCACGCCGTCCAGGCCAGCGCGGTGCGCAGGACGCCTTTCATAGTGGTGCCGGGTAGGTAGGGGTGGTCATAGGCATCTTTGAGCTGCTCACGCAACACGGCACCCGGCGCGGCCGAGCGCGGTGTCCCCCTGATGACATAGCGGAAGAGCGCGCTGTCTGGCTGGAAGTCGTGTGGTCGCAGCAGCTGAGCTGGTGGTATCTCCGCCAGTCGGTCTGCCAGCTTGAGGTCGTCGCTCCATTGGGCCTCAAGCAGTGCATCCTCGTTAATCCGCCAGGTATAGCCGTTGTGGACCGCGTAATCATACTGGTTGAGCAGCTCGCGCCCGTTGCCGATGTGCAACGGGGTGAGCGTGTGCACGGTCATCCGATATATGCGGTAACCATCTCGCGCGTTCATTGCACTGCCTCCTGCATACCCACTGCCAGTGCCAGTCCACAACGCCAGACCGGGTGGGGAATCCCGAGATCGCCAGAGGCGCGATATACCGGCCGCACATCCACCACATCGCCCCAGGGCAGCTGGCCCATAGCATGGACGATGCTCCCTTCGCTCACCAGCCAGACGCGACGGCGTCGTTGCGCCGCGCCGTCCCACGTGCGCAGCCAGCCGCCGACTGGGGTGAGCGTGTAGGCCTGCGCGCGGGTGAGCACGTCGGGCAGCTCCGCGGCGCGCGGGTGATACCGGCTGAGCAGCAACGCGGGTGCGCCGGGCGCCGGGTCGGGCAGCTGCAGTGGCTCCGCGGCGCGTCCCCAGCGGAAGGCGCCATAGCCGGCAGTGCGCTCGCCTCCCAGACCATCATCCCCCAGCAAGGTGAACAAGCGTTCCAGCGCCTCCCGAAACGTGGTCTGACCCAAGCGTGCCTCGGGTCCGTACCAATGGATGCCCAACCACAGGCCGCAATCCGGCGCGAAGCAGACACGGCCGGCGTGGAAGATCTGGGATGTCGAGGTGATGCGGCTCACCGTCACGCGTGGCACTTGCCCATTGTTGAAGACGCTTTGCTGGCGCATTGTGCATAACGGGAGCTTCCTGCGCCGTCCGTCATACGCTATGGTGGATGGCAGTTGTTCACACTCTTTCACAGTCAACCAGAAGGTACCCCCTTGCAACGCAACCCCCTTGTCCGGTTTTTGCTTTGGATCCGTTGGAAAGAGCCAGCCATCTAACCGTTCACCCCGCAGGATAAGGTGCAGGATCTCCAGCGAGACGTAACGGATCCGATCGAGCTCCTTACGCCGGGCTTTGAGCAGCTGGGGGTCGAACAGGCGCCTCAGCGCGACCGGTTTCGGGAAGAAATACACCCCGCCGGCATAGGGGAATGCACTCGTGAGCACGAAGGGAGCCTGCGCATCGGCGTACTCCCATCGATCTTCCCGCGGCCTTGCACCCGCCTGAACGAATCGGGCACGTGGAAAGGATTGCATCCAGTCGTCCGGATTACCACCGGTGCGCCGATAGGCATCTACCAGTGCGGCAAAGAGGGTGTCCGAGGGGATATACACACCGCTCGCTTCCAGGGTGACGCTGTGAATGCCCACGTGAAGTCCCCCTGGAAACGACAAACGGATGACGTCTAGCATCGGCATAGTTGCCTCCTTTCCTCGGCATCCCTATGCCGAGAGGCCCAGAGTCTTCTTGACCTCATGGATAATATTCGCACGTTCCTGCAACAGCTCGGTCAGGGTAGCGTACTCCTTTCCGATCTGCTTGGGCTGGTCCAGGTAGCTGCCATTGGCGCGCACGCTCAGACGAATAGCTTTGAAGCGCACCTTGCCCGAGCCGCGCGAGCCCAATCCACCCAGGTAGTCATCCTCCAACAGCTGCATGCCGGTGAAGAGCGTCTCCAGGCGTTCCACGTCGCGCGTGGCATCGCAATCGTCTCCATGGTAGATGCTGTACACGATGACGTCAGCGCCCTCGCCCTCCGCACCGTTGGATTTTCGATTGGAGAAGACACTGCCGGCCGGCACACGTTCCATCTGACGCGGGTTGGCAGCCGAAGTGACGCGGTCGATGGAGACTTCGGTCTTGACCTCGGTGTAGGGCAGGTCGGTGTGTGCTTTTTCCTCCAACTCTTGCGCGCTCCCGTCACTCAGGTGCAGGTCGCGCACCACCAGCCGCGTGGGCGTGGCGAATTCGCGCTCGCCGGGCACGCCGAACACCTGACAGATATCACATTTGAGATAAGAAGTTCTAGCCTTGTCCTTGTCTTTTTCTTCGGCGCCACACGAATGGATGTACCCCTGACCGATGCGCTGATTCTGGGGCAATCCCCGGTATTTTTCCAGCAGACTGCGCATCTTGCCCTTGAGTGAAGAACCGGGAACGTACGGGCGGTTGGTGAGCGGGTCGCGGATGACCGTCTTGTCCACGCCGCCGATTTCAATGCCGGTCTCGGAACCGCCGATGTGCAGCCCTGTCACCGCCTCGATATCGAAGCTGAGAAACACACGTCCCTTCAGTTGGATTTGTTTGTTCGCCATCGTTTAGATCCTCCCTCCTGTTCAGTCTCCGCCATAGGCCTTGTGGTAGGCGAGAATCGCCTCGAAGAATTCCGCGAAGCGCTGGTAGTTGTCATCCTGATTGTTAGGGTTGTCCTCAGAGGGCGTCTTGGGTTTGGCTTTGACCACTAGATCGAGCGCCGGCTGCAACACGCTCACTAGATCACCCACAGCCTTGCCGCGCTCTTTGCGCGCCCGATAGGCCATTTTGGGCTTCAATAGGATGAGTCGGCGCAGCGCCTTGGACCGGTGAATCGTCCACTCTGCTTGGATCTGTCGCACCTCTCCGAACAGCGCCCGGATCTGGCTGGTGGTCAGGCCGCTGTCCTTGAGACCCTTGCCGATCCGATCGGCCCATCGCACCAACGTTTCCGCACCGTTGGGGTCTGTGATGATGGTACGCAGTTCGGCGTCTGACGGTCGTGTCAGCGTCTGCTCACTTTTTGCTTGGTTCATAATTCACCTCCATATAACAAAATAATTCGTGAACCTCACGATTGACCAGTGGCTCTAATAGATAGATGATCCTGCTGCGGAATGTCTGGGTCACTTGATTCAAGAGCTTCTTAGCTTCACCGATCTTATTGCACTCGATCAGCTTCTGAACCCAGCTTGTGGCGAAATAGGCCTTGACAATTTCGGAACAAAAACGGACCGGTCCCAGCGGCTTTTCGCGCACGAGGATACCTAGACTGAACAGCTGGTAAAAGCACGTCTTAGGGTTAGGGCAGGAATGACGACGCAGAGCCTTTAGAATGTATTCATCAGTATCCGACTCTTGGTGACCGTCCCACCGTAATGCCAGATTCCCCAGCGCATCCCATCCCAAATCGAGATCGTGAGGACGCGAATGTCGCCGTATTCCTTCACGCCGCCATAGGTCACGGAAGATTCGGTCAAGGAGTCTGGTAGGATGCAATGCCGATGAGCTTGACTCTTCGTTGAGTGGTTCAAGCGAATGCTGTTCCGTTTCCTCTGCGTTCTCTATAGGTTCTGAAAATATCACCTCCTCTTCATCAACAGCTAGAGAACGTTTACGCCGGTAGGCCTCTCTTGCTTTTTTCAATGTCTCTCTTATCAGATCAGGGGTTTCCTGCGGATCAGGGCCAGAGATCTCGGACAACGGCTCGAGCGTGTCTGGATAGACACCACTGGCAATCTCAGGTGTTGCCGCTTCAAGGCAAGCCGGAGAGGATAACACATTCCACAGCTCTGGTTCCCTATCCAAAAGATCTAGGAGCTCCTGATACGTCTGCTCGTCCTTATCGCTCAATCTGCTACGTATATAGGCCAAAAT
>QEXY01000020.1 GCA_003130875.1 Ardenticatenia bacterium | reverse complement strand
TCCAGGATCAGCACCGCGGGCTGCATTGCCAGCACAGAGGCCAATGCCAGGCGCTGTTTCTGTCCGCCCGAGAGAGTTTCCACCCGTGCTCGAATTCTCTCAGCCAGTTCGACTTGTTTCAATGCTTCCTCGACACGTGCCCATATCACCTCTTCCGGGATAGCGAGGTTCTCCAGGCCAAAGGCAACCTCCTCATCCACGCGCGGCATAACCAGCTGGGTCTCCGGGTCCTGAAAGACAATGCCCACCTGCTGGCGCAGTAGCACAGCGGGTGTGCGTCCTGTCATATAGGGCCCAATCCAGATCTTCCCACTGAAGTCGCCCGGAATTTCATCCGGGATCAGCCCGTTGAGACACAAAGCGAAAGTGCTCTTACCACAACCGCTCGGGCCGAGCAGGAGCACCGTCTCAGCAGGCTGGATCTCCAGGTCGATCCCGTTGAGCACCGTTGTGGACGAATCAGCATAACGAAAGTGCAATGCGTTGACCCGGATACCGTATCCTTTCATTGTGGTGCTCCGGCCACACTTTCAGCCACGCCGACCAGGAAGCTGCGCAATAGGCCGAGCTCGCTCAAAGCGAGCAGGATAAGCCCACATGCTGCCAGGGAGGCCACTGTGAACGCATAGTCCGAGGCTTTCATATGCGTGCGGATATAATGGGTGCGCCTCGGTAATGCCCCGAAAGCGCGCGCATCCATCGCGATGGCCAGGCGCTCTGCCTGACGGATGCCGCTCACCAGGAGAGGCATGCCGGAACGGATGACGCGCCGAAGCCCGCTCTCACGGCGGCTCAAATGGGCCGCACGCACCTGCTGTGCTGCTTGAATGTGACCCCACTCTCGCTGCAAGATGGGCAAGAAACGATAAGCTGCCAACACAGCGTAAGCCAGGCGATATGGCATACGGGCCTGTTGCATGAGGCTGGCCACCAGTCGGCTGGGATCTGTTGTCCACATGTACAAGATGGAATAAGAGGCGACGCATAAGATGCGCAATCCGATACTGCCTCCGATTTGGAGCCCTTCACGCCAAATGTGAATGGGGCCCAGCGCCACGATGAGGTGCTCGCGGGGGCCGCCGTAGAAAAGGGTATTAAAAACGGCCAAGCCCATGGCCGCTGCCAGGATAGGGCTCAGGCGGCGCATAAGAACAAGCGGAGAGATATGCGCGAAAACCCACCCCAGCAGCCACGAGACGATGAGAAAGGTGAGCGGCACCGCCACATCCAGGTAGAGGGTCGCGGTGAGGATGAAGCACGAAAAGACCAGCAGCTTCGCCACCGGATTGAGGCGGTGCAGGGGTGTATCTCGCTCTTGATCCAGGTATGCGCTCACTGCTTTCAAGACCTCGAACGGGTGATCGCCAAGCCGCGCAGTACTCCGGTGCGTGCCAGCCCATCACCGAGTACCTTGCCCAGCCAGCCGGCTAGCACGATAGCACTGGGAATGCGCACCAGGAAAAGCCCCAGCTGCACGGTGGGCTCCAACACGGCATAGCTCAGCAGGAAGTATTCATACACGTAGGCAAACACGCCCGAAAGGACCGCTGCACCCATCAAGACCGGCAGGCGATAATCACGCCAGCCGCGCAGCGCAAAGACGACCTCTGCGCCGGCCCCTTGCACCAGTCCAGCCCACACAGCGGCGATGCCAAATGGGCTGCCCGCCAAGAGCTCGGTGAAGGCGGCCAGAAATGAGGCCACCAGCGCTGCACCTGGACGCCGCACAATGTAGGGCACCAAGATACCTGTCAGATAGTAGAAGCCCAGGAGAAGCATGATGCCCACTTGCCCCAGGAACGGCACCAGGGCGAGATAGAGCACACCGTATGCCATGAAGATCAACCCGAGCGCGACGGAGATGACCGCCATCACGATGATCTCGCGTGTGGTCCAGCGCGCCAATCCGAGGTCGAACCGTTCTTGAGCCATACTACTTCACCTCCTCTTCTTCGAAAGTATGAGCCAATGCATTGGCAATATCTGAAGCCAATGCGATCATCTTTGCGTCCACAAATCGCATATCGTCCTCCGGCGTCTTGTACACCGGACAGGGCCAGAAGAGAATCTCCGAGGCAGGTATCCCTGCCTGAATGAAAGAGTAGTGATCCGAGCCGGCCAGTGGGCCGAGGAATTCGACAGTGCGAAAACGTTCGCGCAGTTGTAGCTGGTCCACCACCCGCTCGGCGCGGTCGCGCATGCTCTGCGGCCAGGCCAGAAAATAGAATTGATCCCCGGAGGCAACCGTATCCAGGTTGATTCCCGCCAGGATGTGATGCATCCAACCCTGGGCGCGCGCCTCCTGGAGGAAAAAGCGGGATCCTAGGTAATGCCATTCGGTGGCATCGCATGCCAGGAAGCGATAGCTCAACTGCCGGTTGGGCATTGCTATCAGCTTGTGTGCGACTTCGTAGAGTGCCTGCACCCCGCCCGCATTGTTGTTGGCGCCTGGAGTGTTGTAGGCAGTGTCGAGATGAGCACACAACACCACGGTACGTTCCGTTTTGCCGGGCAATGTGGCGATCACGTTATGACCCACGAAGTGCTCGTCATAGTGTCCGCGCGCGCGAAAACGCACGTAGATGCGTTTTCCAGCGTTCAACCAATCCTGAAAGCGCTGATGATCAGCTTGAGACAGGATCGCCATCGGGAAAGGATAGAATGGCTCCGGATTGGCAAGGGGGATCGCCGGCGCGAACCATCCCCCCAGCCCGATGTGGGCGATCAGATAAGCCGCTGGCCGGTTATCCTCGGCCACGATGGCGTAACGCGGCCAATCCAGGAAGCCAGGCACAATTCCGGCCTGGCCAGCCGGTCGCAGTTCCCCTTCCAATCCTTCAGGTGGGGTGGCACCGGAGTATTCCATCAAAGCGACGGACGCATGACCTGCCTCGGGTTGGAGGATTTCCAGCGTGGGCGGCTCATCCACTTCCCAACCCACGAAGGGAAATGTCTGTGTTTCTACCTGTAGCCCCAATTCAGCGAACTTTCCGGCCAGGTACTGAGCCGCTTGGGCGCCGCCGCCGCGGCCGGCCCAACGTGGGCCGATTTGTTCAACCAGATAACGCACAATCTCCATTTCGACCTCCTGATAACGAGAAAGCCGCCCGACCTGGTCAGGTGGGCGGCTCATACGCCGAATTCTTATGTTCCCTACGCTGGTATTACCCAGGTCAGGTTCGAGGGGTCGAGACATCAATCGGGTCTCCTCTCAGCCGGGCTCACCCAGCTCCCCCAAGTTTTCATTTTTGCTGCTACAGATATAATATCTCAAATATATTGCTTTGTCAAGATCACACGATGAGGGTGTTGAAAAACTCTTTAGTTACTCGCTTTATTAGCCCATTTTCCTATGAAAATCTGAGCGGTCAAGGGACTTTTTCAACACTCTCCACGATGAGAGGGTTAAAAAACTCCGTTGAGATTCGGGATCAGGCGAGTGAACGTGGTAAAATGGGGGTGGAACGAGCTTAGAAGGGTGGCTATGAACGCGCTGTGCCAAGGCAGCATAACACCCTTCAGCGGACTTTTTCAACGTTCTCGCAAAGGATGATCGCCGTCGGTCTCCTCCAGGAGCAATGTCCATGGAAGATCGGTTTGGACGTGTGATCAACTATCTTCGCTTCTCGGTCACGGACCGCTGTAATCTGCGCTGTCGTTATTGCATGCCGGAGGGGAAGGACGAACGGAAACCGCGTGCGCGTTTGCTCACGGTGAGTGAGATTGAGAAAGTAGTACGTGCTGCTGTACAAGTGGGCATTCGCAAGATCCGTCTGACAGGGGGTGAGCCCACCTTGCGTTCAGACATCCTTGAAATCGTCCACCGTCTGAGCAGCATCCCCGGTGTCGAAGAACTGGTTATGACCACGAACGCGATGCGCCTGACCCAGCTCGCCGTACCGCTGCGCGAGGCTGGCCTGTGTCGGGTGAACATTCATCTGGACAGTTTGGACGGCGCTCATGTGAGAGCGCTGACCGGGAAAGACTGTTTAAATCGTGTGTGGGATGGCATCGTCGCTGCCGAGCAGGCAGGTCTTCTGCCCATCAAGCTGAATGTGGTCGTGGTGCGTGGTTATAATGAGTGCGACGTGGTTGAGATGGCTCGGTTGACTCTGCGGTATCCTTGGCAGGTCAGATTTATCGAGCTGATGCCGCTCGGTGAGCCGGCGCATTTCGCAATGGGCCATTATGTCGCAAGCCAAGAGACGCGAATGCGCATCGAAGCGATGCTAGGCCCGTTAACGGCGGAGCCAGCGCACGAGGGAGATGTAGATATCTCTTACCGACTGGCTGGCGCGAAAGGCCGTTTGGAGTTCATCAGCCCGGTAAGCCATGCGTATTGTCATCGCTGTAATCATATTCGTGTGACAGCGGACGGACGGATCCGCTTGTGTCTGCTGCGAGATGATGAGTGGAGCTTGCACGAGGGACTTCGCTCATGTGACCCGGTGGGTACACTGGCTGAGCTTTTCTCCTATGCTATTCAGTGTAAGCCACACGGCAGCCAGTTGGCGCAAGGTATTTTCCCCACATCGCGCCCTATGGCGGGGATAGGAGGCTAAGCCAGGAGTACTCAACACAAGATGCTCACATGCCTTGAAGCACTTCGAGCAGCGGCAATACCACCTGCCATACCACCAAGGCGCATACGAATATCGCCAGGAAGAACACCCCTAGAATCAGCCAGAGCCACCATTTGCTACCACGAGGCTTGGCGGGAGCTGTTGTGGTGCTCTCCTGGAGCGACTCGTCTTGCACCATCACAACATCTGGAGCCTCGCCCTGCGTCGTCATAGTGGCGGGAACGGCAGCCTCCGGAGTCACTGTTCCGCCGATGCCGATTGCGGCCAGACGGCTCTCCAGCAAGGATGAAGGTGTGCTCGACACCTGCACCAACTCGCCGTCCAGCACTTTCATTCCGTCTAAGGCAGCCGGGTTGTTGGGGTTTGCTTTGAGCGCTTGCTGCAGGCATATGCGCCGTTGGAGCGGATCCTCGACACAACCGCTCAACCAGACCCAGGCCCAGTCGTTTTGGGGATCTTTCTCGAGTATCTGCTCAAGCAATGCGCGGCCCCGGATTAGATCCCCAGCATTCACCGCTGCCATTGCTTGCCTCAATAGAGCTTCTGAATCCGACACGCCCATCTTGCACACCCCTAGGGCAGGAAACCAATCAATTCTAGATTTATCGTAACATACGCCGAGACAATATGTCAAGACCATGGAGAAGGAGGTTTCAACCAACCTTTTCTTGACAATGCTTAGAGGATGGATATCATTGCGTTATGAACGCTATCCAGGAGCTCGGATATCTTGAGATTAGGAAGCGATTTGGCGCATAAACCTTTATCGGGTAAGCGCCCCTTCCATTTGGCACTTCGTTTACATTCGGCACGCTCTGTTGCTTCTGCAGCTGGAGCGCAGGGCGTGCGCAATTGGGTTTCAGGCCATACGCGCAAGTGGTTGCGCGCGCGCTGGACAGATGACCTGCTTCGCAGCCGCATTGCAGCTCATATAGCTGTGATCCTTCTGATCGCACTGGTGATTGTTCTTGCCAATCGCTCGCTTTATATGCTTCCCATAGCAGAAGGACGATTAGCGCGTTTGATTGTGCCAGGCCAGCATACCTCGGCTGTCTCTGCTGCCCAGCCGGTCGACGTGGAGGACGACGAGAATCTGCTGCCCAATGTCTCCGTGGTTCAGGATGATGCTATTTTGATGCGCGCTGCGGTGCCTCACACGATTATGCCCGCCCTGCGACCGCGCGCCGAAATCACCACCTATGTGGTCAAACCGGGCGATACCATTTTTGGCATCGCCGCCCAATTTGGCATCAAGCCGGAGACTATCATGTGGGCCAATGGGCGCTTTGTAGAAGACAACCCTGACCTGTTGCGCGTTGGTCAGGAGCTCATCATCTTGCCGGTGGATGGCGTATATCATCAGGTCGGCAAAGGGGATACCATCGAGAAAATCGCTGCCACCTTTAAGGCGGACCCCGCGGCCATCATCAATTATCCTCTGAACAACTTGGACAAGGATGACCCTCAGATTCAGGTCGGACAGTGGTTGATCGTACCAGGCGGCACCAAGCCTTATGTGCCGCGTCGGGTGGTCGCTTATGAGGGTCCTATTCCTGAAGGGGCTAACCGGGGAACGGGTTCTTTCGGATGGCCGGCGAGCGGTTCAATCTCACAGGGCTATTGGGGACGCCACCGGGCCATCGATATCGGCTCCTGGGAAGGAGCACCGGTCACGGCCGCCGACTCGGGTTTTGTCGTCGCAGCAGGGTGGGATGGCAGTGGCTACGGCCGTATGGTACTGATCGATCATGGCAATGGCTTCCAGACGCTCTATGCACACTTGAACGTATTTTACGTGAAGGTGGGTGATTCAGTAGCGAAAGGACAGAAAATCGGCGAGGTAGGTGCAACTGGCAATGCGACGGGACCTCACCTGCACTTTGAAGTTCGCCAAAATGGGGTGCAGCGCAATCCGTTCGGATTTCTTCCCTAGTGGTCCTGAAGCATTTGCAGAGGTTGCCCGGTCGGTGTGATTTTGACAAAGGCGGGCTTGCCAATTTTGAACGCTCATGATACGATAAAGATAGACCCTGCCATGTGCGTGATGCACCACGCGATTTGAGCCAACAGTTTTATCTATTGGAGGCCAGATTCGTGGTGGGGATGCGGGGCCTGCTCTCGGGCGAGGCAGAGCCACCAGAGAGGCTTCCACCTGCGCGAGCAGACTCAAAGTTGCTGGTTTGTCACACGGCATGGCGGGGTTCTCTTTTCTCAGAAGTAATCCGAAAGCGCGCTGCACAGCGCGCTTTCTCTATTCCAGTCGCCAGATATAAAAGGAACTAGGGGACAACAGAGCGCGTCTAAGAACCAGGATTCGATTATTGCACCCACCACCCAGGAGGCACTTATGAGAAACACACTGCGCTACCTGATCCTGCTGGCAATTGTCATAGCACTCGGTGCCTGCACGGGCCAGCATGTTGTCCCGCTACCTGAATCAGCGGCGCTGAAGGAAGCACCCCCTGCCCCTGCGTTGGGGGTCGCCTCGCGGGATGTTGCCTCTCGAGAGGTTGTGGACAGCAACATAGTTTCTACAGAGACATCTGGCTGGGATGCCCCTATAGATCTGCCCAATCTGCCAGCGGGACAAGAGGAACGTTTCGTGGTATATTCGGGTACCATCGTCCTGGTGGTACAGGATGCTGGACAGGCAGCCACAGATATCGCCGCATTGGCTGCCAAACAAGGCGGCTATGTGGCAAACAGCAACCTGTACCTGCAAGGGGGAGTGCGGCGTGGTACTATCGTGATCCGTGTGCCGGCGGAGAAATATCAAGATACTCTGGCCGCTTTGCGGGCATTGGCAGTACGGGTCGAGAAGGAGACCACGAACAGCGAAGACGTGACCCAAGAGTATACGGACCTGCGGGCGCGCAAGGTGAATCTCGAGCACACAGAACAGGCGTTGCAAAAACTGCTCGACGAGCGCCTCAAAGTGGGGCGCACACAAGACATCCTAGAGGTGTATCGCGAGCTCTCCAATGTGCGCGGTCAGATCGAGCAGATCGAAGGACGTCTGCGCTATCTGACCAATCTGGCTGCTATGTCCACCATCTCGATTGAGCTCGTCCCCGATGTGCTTCAGCAGCCGGTGGCAACGACAGGTTGGGAACCACAAGGGATCGCCAAAAGCGCGCTACAAGCGCTGGTGAGCGCCTTGCAAGTCCTGGGCACATTGGCGATCTGGGCTGTCATCTTCTTGCTGCCGCTGCTGATTGTGGTGCTGATCCCGCTATGGGTGTTGGTGCGCTTTGTACGCAGAGTCCTACGTCGTCGCGCTGCGAGAGCCTGACACTTAATCCAGCTTGCCCGTGTAGTCCATATAGAGCATCAGCGCGATGAAGGCAACGTAAAGCGCGATCGCTGCCAGTATGACCAGAGTGATGATAATGCCCGCCGCAATGCCTATCCATGACCAGGTACGGGTGCGGCGGGCATTCACCGATTGCTCTGCTGCGACAAGGCCGACCACGCCCAGCGCAATGGGCAGTAAGGGCAAACAATAATAGACTGTGTTACACGTCACACACGAAAGTAGTGCCAACACTCCGCTGCCAAGTGCGCCCAAAGCAGCCAGGTCATAGGTGTTCCCAAGAAAAGTGGCACGGGTTCTACCCTTATCGGCAGGTGAAGCCGGCTCCGTGTTTGGCTGCTCCGTAGCAGGCTGGTCCTTTTCGGGAGAGGTTTCCGGCTCAGAGGATGGTACCGGCCGGACATCTTCAGGTCCCAGATCCACGATGCGTTCCTTGGCTGACATAGATACTTGCGAACCTCCTATAGCGGTGTGTAAGAGGGCACTGCTGTGTGCTTCAGGATATAGCCACGTATTGAATAAAGCGATGAAGAGGCTTTCAGTACCTCAGGGTGTGCGCACCAAAGCTCGAGGTGCTGATCTTGTGCTCAGTGCCAGAGCGTATGTTTCCAGGATCTCATCGGCGATGTAATACCAGTCATAACGTTCCGTGGTGCGCAAAGCTTGTTCCCCCAGCTGATCGCGCAAGAAGGGGTGTTTCAGGATCAGGAGAATTTTGTCAGCCAGCGCCTGAGGATCTCGTCCTGGTACCAAAAATCCATTATAGCCGTTTTGAATGCTGAAGGAGAGTCCTCCTACATCTGCGCCGATCACCGGTGTTCCACATGCCATCGCTTCTAACGCCACCATACCAAATGACTCGTAGTGTGAAGGCATCACCACCACGTCTGCAGCCGAATAGTGCCACACCAGTGAATCCTGATCTCGGGCACCCATGAAGATAACCAGATCCCCAATGCCCAACTCATCGCGCAGCTGATACAAGCGTTGCAATTCCGTTTCGTCGGAATCGCTGGGGTCGCCGCCGATGATGCAAACGCAGAGGTCCTCCCGCCAATTGGGGAACTGTTCGATCACTAACTTCATAGCACGGAAGAGCGTGTCAATACCCTTGAGAGGCTGAATACGCCCGACGAATAGCACCATGTGGTGGTTCGGTGGCATACCGAAATGCGCTTGCGCCTCAGCTCGTGGTATGGGGCGGAAGAGACGGCGGTCTACTCCCGGGGGCACCACCACGATTTTAGTCTCGTTGGCGCCGTATGCTGTGACCATGTCGGATTTCTCAAGCGGGGTAGCGGCGATCAGACAATCTGCAAATTGCATAATCTGCTTTTCTACTTCGATGCGCCACTCGCTCTCGCGTTCCTCTGGCGCCGCGATCAGGTTCTTGGAGTAACCCAGTGTGTGAAACATATGCACAATGGGCGCATGCCATCTGGCGCGCAATTCGCGTGCCACCCAACCGGAGAGCCAGTAGTGGCTGTGGATGATGTCATATCGCAGACCCTCTTGTTGGGCGAACTCTTGCACACGGGTCACGAATTCGGGCAGATAATTGAAAACCAGGTTCTTATTGAGCGGCTGCTCGGGACCAGCTGGAATATGGATGACACGTGCGCCGGCACCCAGTCGTCGGCGGCCGGACACACGCGGGATGGCAGGATTTTGCGAACGCGTGTACACATCGACTGCAATATGTCGGCGTGCCAGTTCGCGCGTTAGATCTCGCACATAAACGTTCATACCACCTGTCTCCTTGCCACCCAGAGTTGCCAAAGGACAGGTATGAACACTGATCATTGCCACTCGTTGTATCATCTTCGACCCTTCCGCAAACGATGCGAGCCTGCAACGTACTATACCATAGTGCAACTCATCACGAAAATTGAAGAAGGGTCTTATTTCTCATGGGCAGAGAGCCCCGGAAATGTTCGAGATGCCAGGCCTGGGCGGGATCGACTTGTGATGGAAGAATCGAACCAAAGATTTGCCAGTGCCTCCGGAGCCGATACCCGGCATTGATGCTGCTTGATCAGCGCGCCAAGATCCCTCCTTCGGTCATCCGGCATGGGTCAAGTAACTTGAGCAATTCGTCCGGCTTGATCCCGGTCATCTCAGCAGCGACGTGGCGTACCCGGCGGCGTTCGGCATAGGCACGTCGGGCGATCTCGGCTGCCTTGTCATAGCCGATCACAGGATTGAGTGCCGAAACCAGGATGGGGTTGCGTTCGATATTTTCTTCGATGCGCTGTCGGTTAATGACGAACCCTGCTATCGCCTTATCAGCAAACAGACGCGCAGCATTGCCCAAGATAGTGAGCGATTGGAGCACGTTGTATGCGATCAACGGCATCATCGTATTCAGCTCAAAGTTGCCCAGCGCGTCGCCGATGGTGATCGCGGCATCATAAGCCATCACCTGGACGCACACCATCATAACCGCTTCACAGAGGACCGGGTTCACCTTGCCCGCCATAATGCTGGAGCCTGGTTGCAGTGCGGGCAGCGTGATCTCACCCAGGCCGGCGATAGGGCCACTGCCCATCCAGCGCACATCGTTGGCGATTTTCATCAAGGCGCAGGCAGTGACCTTGAGCTGGCTGCTCAATTCTGCAATGGTATCGAGCGCTGCCTGAGCAGCGAAATGGTTCTCACACACCACAAAGGGCAACCCTGTGCGAGTTGCCAGCTCGCGCACAACCTGTGTCGCAAAATCGGGGTGGGCGTTCAGCCCAGTACCGACGGCCGTCCCGCCGATGGTCAGCTGAGCCAAGCGCGGAAGGCATCCCTCGATCCGCGCGATGCTCTGTCCGATCTGAAATGCCCAACCGCCGATCTCCTGCCCCATGCGTACAGGCAAAGCGTCCATCAGATGGGTGCGGCCGATTTTCACGACGCCGTTGAGCTCACCTGCGCGTTGCTGCAAAATGGTGTACAGATGGCGTAATCCTGGGAGCAAAAGATCATCCACCACCTGATAGGCGCTGATGTGAATCGCGGTCGGAATCACATCGTTAGAAGATTGGCACATGTTGACGTGGTCGTTGGGATGGACCAAATGCGCGGAAAGATCCCCACCCAAGAGCTGTGTCGCCCGATGCGCGATCACCTCATTGGCATTCATATTGGTGGAAGTTCCGGACCCGCTTTGGAAGACGTCCACCGGGAAGTGATCATCCCATTTTCCATCGGCAACCTCATCGGCTGCCTGGCGAATCGCATGGGCAAGCTCAGGAGCGAGCAATCCAAGTTCGCAGTTTACATCCGCCGCAGCACCTTTGATGAGCCCCAACGCACGGATAAACGGACGTGGCATTCGCAGTCCGCTGATGGGGAAGTTCTCCAAAGCGCGTTGTGTTTGAGCACCGTACAGCCGGTCTGCGGGCACGCGCACTTCACCCAGCGAATCCTTCTCAACGCGATACGCTGTCACACGTCACCTCCTTTGCTTGAAACCTCTGCCACATAGCGCCTTCCAAGAGAGAGCCTTCGCAGCCATTACAGCTCATTCGAACCTGCTGAACCATTATAATTCAGTGAGCAGTACCTGCCAATTTCCTGGGCTGAATTTCCCAAAAAACCAAAATATTTTGATCGTGTCAAGCTACCTTTCGATTTCTGGATCACAATCCTTGCGTAATTTCAAGTCACCGCTGCCTCACAGTCTGCCTCGCAAATTTGTCTCGTTAGAGCAAATTGGGCCTTGACAGGTGTGTATTTTGTGCTATCATGAGGGGGTAGAACATACGTTCTATCCAAAATCGCACGATACAGGAGCTGGAAGTGCAACGCCTGTTGGATTACCAAGCAGACCGAATCGAGCAGATCCTATCTGCCCACAAGGTGCCGGGCCGTGTTATGGGAGGGGTTGTCACACCGCGTTGGATCCGCTTCGAAGTGGTCCCCGCACTGGGCGCGCGGATTGACAATATGGCGCGTCTTTCGGAGGAGATCGCCTTGTGGCTGGGCAGTCGCGGTGTACGTATCCATCGCGACGGAGGACGTGTTCATATTGAGGTGCCACGGGAAGAGAGTGATATGGTACAACTATTGCCCTTAATGGCCCGTTTGGGCACGATCCCGCGTCATACTGCGGTGCTTGGGCTGGATGAAGGGGGTGTGCCACTTCTGTTGCGACTGTCCAGCCCAGACGTCTGTCACATCCTGGTAGCAGGCACGACGGGTAGCGGTAAAACCGCTCTCGTGCGCAGTATGGTGCTCAGCTTGGCGTTGAACAACCGTCCGAGCCAGCTTCAGGTTGCCATTATCGACCCGAAGAGGCGCGGCTATAACGCCTTGGAAGGATTGCCCCACCTCTTGTGGCCCATCGTGTATGAAGTCGACCAGGCCATCGCAATCCTCGAGGGGTTGGTGCGCCATATGATCCAACGCGACCGCGAAGGTGTCCAAGAACCTCGCTTGGTCGTGGTGATTGATGAGATGGCCGATCTGGTCGCCGGAGCGGGCGCCGCATTCGTGCAGATGGTCACGCGCCTGAGTCAACGAGGGCGCGAGGCGGGCATCCATGTGATCGGCTGCACCCAGAAACCGACCGTTGAGGCGATTGGGAGCCTGGTCAAAAGCAATTTTCCGGTACGACTGGTGGGCAGCGTAGCTAGTCCTGAGGATGCACGGGTAGCCACCGGTCTGCGCGGCTCGGGCGCCGAAAAGTTGCTCGGTCGGGGTGACTTCCTGCTGGTGGTCAAGGGTGAAGTCACCCGTTTTCAGGCCGCGTACGTCAGCGCGCCTGATGCGCAAATGGTGCTCAGGACATTGCAACCAAAAACCCAAGCGACCCCGTGCTGGCCATCTGGCCAAGTTCCCAGCCTTCTGACCTAGGAGAGACGCGATGTGTGGTCGTTTCGTCTTATACAGCTCTTTAGATGAGATCGTGCGTGCCTTTGATGTCCAGCTGGTGCGTGCCCAATGGCATCCCCGCTATAACATTGCCCCAGCGCAACCCGTATTGGTGGTACGTCAGGAAGGTGACGTCAGGGTGCTAGACGAAATGAGATGGGGGCTGATCCCATATTGGACTCAAGATCGATCTCCAAGGGAGGGTATCATCAATGCACGTGCCGAAACACTGCACCAAAAGCCCAGCTTCAGGCGACCATTTGTCAGCCAACGTTGTCTGGTGGTCGCTGATGGATTTTACGAATGGCGCAAATCTGACCATACGCGCATCCCCTTTTTCTTCTATCTAAAGCGGCGTCCCTTTGGGTTCGCGGGCATTTATGACATATGGCAATCTCCAGAAGGAGAAGCGCTTCACACGTGTGCCATTGTGACCACGAACGCCAACGCGTTGATCCGCCCCTTCCACGATCGTATGCCTGTAGTGTTGGACAAGGAGGCCGAATCGTATTGGCTTGATCCCGGAACGCCCACTATGAAGCTCATAGAGTTGTTGCGCACCGCTTCTGCCGAGGACATGGAAGGTTACGAGGTGTCTCCGAAAGTCAATTCATTTACATGGGACACCCCAGAATGCATTTTGCCTGTACCGCGAACTGGCATCCTGAAAAATACTGTGTGAGGAGGTGCAATGCGGAACAGAGAGAAACCGCCTTATGTCAGTTGAGAACATCTCTCGTACATATTGCCTAACTTCTATAATTATTCCAGCGAGAAAGGAGCGATTAGATGGGGCGTGGTATTCTGATCTTGGGGAGCATTTTTTGTGCGGCGTTGGCCCTCGTAGTCGGCAGTCGCATGAGCGTGGACGCCACTGCATTAGTTGTGGGTGTTGTGTGTGGCGTGCTGGCAAGCATACCGGGTAGCTTGCTGATCATCTGGGCATCGTATCGCCGCGATCAGATGCTCGAAGCCAAACGCGCATCGGATATGACCCCACATTATCCCCCAATTGTAGTGGTTAATCCTGGTCAGAGCACTGGCCGACAAGCGTGGGATTCGTTGCCATACCCTCCTCCCAGCAACCTGCTCCCCAGCGGTGTTCGTCAGTACAAGGTGATTGGGGAGACAGAGGACGAGGGTCACCCGTCACCATACTTGTTCGACCTCTCTCAGCGACGAGGGTAGGCGAGATTGAGCCATAAGCGTTACATCGCGCGTGTTTGTCCAGGTGATTAGGTAGGGTCTGAAGATGGGGCATTTTCTCGACGGTAAGGCTAGGGCGCCCAGGCGATGCGTTCAATTAACCAGTCTTGTCGGTTGGCACCCCAATCGGCGACGCGTGTTGCTGCTCCGCCGACGGCAGGTATCACGTAAATGCCCCATCTTCCTTCTCGATCTGAAACAAAAGCCAGGTAGGCGCCATCTGGCGACCAAACCGGAAGCCCGTCGTTGCCGTTTGATGAGGTCAGCGGCCGCGACTCTCCACCTGGGAGCTCAATCACATAGATCTGCCAACGCCCGCTTCGACTGGACATATAGGCGATACGATTGCCGTCAGGTGCCCATGCCGGCGCTCGGTCGCTCTCGTGATCGGTCAAGCGGCTTGATGGTCCGCCTCTCGCAGGCACCAGGTATAACCCAGGATTGTTGCCTTGAGGATCAGTACCTTGATAGGCAATCTGGCTGCCATCGGGTGACCATGCCGGAGTGCGTCCTTCTAACAGTGGTTGTGCTTCGCTGCGGCCGTCAGCCCAACCGATGTAGATGATCCATTTGCGATCACCCGAACGGCGTGAGGGAAATACAAATCGATTCCCGTCGGGCGCCCAATCGGGCGTGACGTCTTCTCCGTACCATGTCGCGCGTGTGTCCTGAGCCGTGGAAAGGTCATAGACATGGATGCCAATGCTATCGCCTCGTTCAGAGTGGTACGCGATTGCTCCTCCGTCAGGACGGACAGCCGGCTGCGAACCGTCTGTGAGCACGACCTGGCTAGTTCCATCCTTCAGATCAATGCCGAGGATCTGCCATCGGTTGTTCTCTTCATCGAAACGTGAGAAGAAAATGGTGCCGCCGAGCTGAGCAGTGGCCAGTGTGCGGGTGTCTTGCTTATCGTTAGCTTCGCGCGCGATGCCTGGTTGGGGTGTCTGTGAATCCTGCAGAGCTATAGGAGGTGGCGTGGGGGTCGGGTTGGCACACCGCCAGCTTGCGGTGGCATACTTCCCTTGGATACCTTCGCCTGGTTGAAGCATAGCAGCTTGCATGTACTGATTCATCGCAGCACACCAATCCGAGCGGTTGCCTAGGTTATCGCCATAGCTTTCATAGGCTCGAGCGAGCAGAATGCGTACGTCAAGGTAGTCAGGCATGAGCGTGTAGAGCTGCTCCAAATAGTGGATCGTCTGTGGCCAGTTCACACCCCAAGTAGCCCGAGCTGATAAATACAAGGTAGCCAGATCGACCTGGCGGCTGAGCGCAGAATCATCCGGTCGCTCTTTCAATGCTCGCTCGAAAGCATCTTTGGCCTCAGCTACCTGTCCCTGCCTTAACAGCTGCCAACCCCACTGGGAATGGGTCTCGAACAAAAGATCGCTGATCCTTTGAGGCTGAAACGCTGGATCCAGATCGCGTAGCTGGGAGACACGCTCAGCCGCTTCCGCCCAGCGTTGTTGTTGTGCCAATGTTTCAGCTTCCTTGAGCAGGTTGACGAGGGCTTCGTTCAACGTGGCCGAGGTAGGGGTGGGCTGGGTCATAACAAATGTCTTGGCGTCGCGCAGAGCATCCCGTGCCTGACGATGTGTGGGATCGAGACGCAGGGTATGTTCCAACTCGGCAATGGCAAGCTCGTACGCTCCGTTCTGGAGGTGTTGCATGCCGCGCTGATAATGGGCTTCTGCCTCTTGGCGCGTGATGGCAGCACGCTGTTGCAATCCTTGATAAATGGCCACGCCACCGATTCCGGTGTACATCAGCACGACACAGGCAAAGGCCACCAGACATCCCCCAACGGCGCGCCATAGGGTCCAATGTGGCCATTTGAGCAATTGAAACTTCTGAGAGGTGGAAGACGCTGCTGAGATAGGTCGCTCCGGTCGGGTCGATTCACCCGATCTAGTAGCATAACGCATCAGCCGTATAACCCCCGCCAGGCGTTGAGGCGCACGCGCAATACTTCCATAAGCATCCGCCAGGTATCGTAGAGTGGTCTGACCTGGCTGCGCTCCTTGTAATACCAGTTGATGGGCACCTCGACGATGCGCATCCCACGCCGCTGCGCGATGAACAGGCATTCTACATCAAAGCCCCAACCCTTGATTCTCTGGAGGGGAAAGATCTGCATTGCCGCTTCACGCCGAAAACATTTGAAGCCGGCCTGGGTGTCCTGAATGCCACGCACAGCGAACAGACGCACGATCAGGTTGAACACGCGTCCCATCAAGTGGCGATAGACAGGTTCATTATAACGCCGTGCCCCGGCGATTTCCCGTGAGGCGATCGCAATATCGTAACACTCCAACGCTGGTGGAAGGAACTTGCTGACCTCCTCGATAGGCATAGACAGATCGCTATCACAGAGGAACAGATACTCACCCCTGGCACGTAGCATGCCGGCTTTCACGGCGTGCCCCTTACCGCCATGCTCGACCTGATGCAGGATGAGAAATGGAGCTTCTAGCTGGAACTGACGCACCACCTCGGGAGTGCGGTCCACACTGCCATCATCTACCACAATTACCTCAGCCTTATAGGGCTGCTGTTGCAAAAAACGGATGATTTGGGGCAGGCTTTCGGGCAGGCGTTTCTCCTCATTGTAAGCCGGCACAATGATGGAAAGGAACAGTTCATTCTCACGTGTGACTTGCGGAATGGTCATATCAAGAGTTTCCAACGTCCGCGCTAAGGATCAGCCAGATTATATCAGAAGCATAGGAAGAGGGCGAGTCCATCGAGTGGATTAAGAACACATAGGAGGACGATATATTTGACATAATATGAGGGCACACTACTCGAAGGATGAAAGTGCCTTTCACTACTGATTGATCAGATGAGCCAGATAGCCCGCCCCGAAGCCATTATCGATATTGACCACGCCTACACCTGGGGCACAGCTGTTCAGCATAGTCAGCAAAGCTGCAACACCCCCTAAACTGGCGCCGTAGCCTATGCTGGTAGGCACCCCAATCACCGGGCGGTTCACCAATCCAGCGACCACACTGGTTAAAGCGCCCTCCATGCCTGCCACCACAATCAGCACATTGGCCGTAAACAGGAGGTTTTGTTGATCAAAGAGACGGTGGATACCTGCCACTCCGACGTCATATAAGCGCTCCACCGGGCTGCCCAGCGTCTCAACGGTCACGGCTGCCTCTTCTGCGACCGGGATGTCAGCTGTGCCGGCGCTGATCACCAAAACGGTGCCACGTCCGCTGCGTGGCATTGGCTGACCCAGAAACAACATCCGTGCCGTCGCATGGTAAACTGCCTCGGGGAAAGCTCGTTGTACCACCTCAGCCACTTCCGCACTGGCGCGCGCTGCCAATACACGCCCCTCCCGCGCACGGATGCGCTCGATGATTTCCACAACTTGCTGGGGCGTCTTACCCGGGCAGAATATCACCTCTGGAAAACCTTTACGCAGGGCACGATGGGTGTCCACGCGCGCGAAACCCAAATCTTCGTAAGGGAAGCCGCGCAATCGACTGATCGCTTCCTGGACGTTTATCTCACCGTTGCGCACTTGCTCTAGAAGGTTATGGAGCCATTCTGTTCCCATTTGAAAAGAACTCCTGCCTCACCGTTGAAATTGGATGGATCTGGAGATATAATAGCTCCCTCACGGTCGCGGCTCGAATTATGCTGTTGCCATTTCGCGTCACTCGCCCTCCGCGGTGACCACCACAGGTTGGCGTGAAAAGTCACACTTCTTATGCCGGCCTGTAGTCTCAACTTCCCTGGGTAGCAACTCGGGTTATAAGAGGGTGTTGAAAAACTCTTTAGTTACCCGCTTTATTGGCCCATTTTCCTATGAAAATCTGAGCGGTCAAGGGACTTTTTCAACACCCTCGTTATAATAACCTCACTATATCACGCGTGAGCGCAGAGACAAAAATCCGCACAACGTTCCAGCGGCGTTGAATAAGACCTCAGCAGTTCAGATTGAGCAGGAAGGAAGAATCCACAA
This sequence comes from Ardenticatenia bacterium, assembly GCA_003130875.1. GTDB lineage: Bacteria > Chloroflexota > Anaerolineae > 4572-78 > NAK82 > NAK82. The sequence continues at coordinate 25,476 of QEXY01000020.1, read as the reverse complement.
AGCAGATCGCTCCAATGTATTTCAGTGATTTCTCCTTGCTCAATCGATTGACAAGTGAGGATTACTTGTACTATAATCTGTCATACAGGTCATACCAATTTGGCAGCTGAAACGCTTCATGAACCGCGATGAAACTGGTGCCCAGTGACATACTACCCATGATAATCTGACATTTCCGATTTCCCATCAGTCGAAAGGGGGCAAACTGCTATGGATACAAAAGTTATGGATGACGTCATCATGCGTTTCAAGCCGGCAGTTCACCGCTTTTGGAAGCGCCCGGCGCCGATCATCACGCGCGCTGAGGGCGTGTACCTTTGGGACCAGGATGGCAAACGGTATTTAGATGGCTCCGCCGGGTCATCTGTGGTGGTCAACATCGGCCATGGGGTGCAAAGCGTGATCGACGCAATGTACGAACAGGCGCGCAAAGTTTGTTTCGCTGCTCCACACGTCTTCTCGAATGAGCCTATGTTGGAGCTGGGGCAACTGGTGGCCAGTCACGCCCCCGGGACGATGCGATATAACTGTCGCAGTTGGTTCGGCTGTACCGGCACCGATGCCGTCGATTCGGCTGTGCGTCTGGCCCGCTTGTACTACGTGCACACCGGTAAGCCTTCTAAGTATGCCGTCATCGGGCGATGGCGCGGTTTCCACGGCAACAATATTGCGGTGGCAGGTATTCACGGGCACACCCTCCGGCGTCGCTACTACTACCCTATGTATGTCAATTTCCCAAAAATTCCACCCGCCTACTGCTATCGGTGTCCTTTCGAAAAGACCTATCCGGATTGTAACTTGAAGTGCGCGCGCCAGTTGGAGACGGAGATTCGGCAGCAGGGCCAGGAGAATATCGCTGCGTTTATTGCCGAGCCGGTGGTCGGGGCTGCCCTAGGAGCGGTGCCGGCACCGCCCGGCTATTTTGAGGTCATCCGGGACATTTGCGATCGCTACGACGTCAAATTGATTGTGGACGAGGTGATGACAGGCTGGGGGCGGATCGGCTACTGGTTTGGCATCGAAGCGTGGGGGGTCACGCCGGATATCATTGCCACGGCGAAGGGGATGACCTCGGGCTATACCCCGCTATCGGCCACCATCGCGAGTGAAGAGATGTGGCAGGTTGTCGAAGACACCGGACATCCTTTCCTCGCCGGCCACACGCTCAATGAGAATCCTGTCTCCTGTGCCGTTGCCGTCGAGGTGATCCGCTATGTGGAGAAGCACAACCTCGTCGAACGCTCAAGAGAAATGGGTGAATATCTGCTCAGTCGACTGAAGGAGCTGCTCGAGTTCGACATCGTCGGCGATGTGCGTGGCAAGGGGATGATGTGTGGCCTCGAATTCGTCAAGGACAAGAAGACCAAGGAACCCTTCGATCCCGGGTTGAAAGTGGCAGCCCGTTTCCAGGCAGAAGCTCTGGAGCGCGGCTTGGTCACCTTCCAGTGCACTGGTTGCGTGGATGGTGTGATGGGCGACATGTTGCTGATCACTCCGCCGCTCGTCATCACGCGCGAGCAAATCGATGAGATGATCGAGATTATGAGGGAGACCATGAAAGTGGTGCAATCTCAGGTGTTGCACTGAGCTGGTCTCCGATTGCAAGATGGATTGAAACGGGCCCAACCGCCACAGCGTGAAAGCGACGGTCTCCATATGAAAATTGGGATGCTCACCGGCATCTGGTTTATTGCCGAGGAAGCCTCGTTGTTGCACAGCTTGGAGCGCGTTGCCGCGTTAGGCTTTCGCTATGTGGACTTGCACGGTGTTTTTCACGCAGGTCCCCAACATCTGAACGAGCATCAACGACGTAGTCTCAAATCCGAGATGGCTGCATTGGGGTTGACCCCGCGCAATTACGTGCTCCATCCTCCGATGAACATCGTCGCAGCAGACGATGCGGACTTGGAGCAGTGCTACACCTATATGACTCAGGGTATCGACTTGGCCGTGCAATGGGAGATCAACCAGATTATGTTTAACTCAGGTCAGTGGGTGTACGGCCTCGATCGTTCCATCGCCTGGCAAAGATCGGTGCGTTTTTGGCAGCGCGTCTGCGATTATGCAGCCCCGCGGGGGGTGTACATCGCCCAAGAGACGGAGCCATATGTCTGGTACTTGGTGAACGATACGGCCTCGGCGCTGCGGATGCGGGAAGATGTCGACCGCGTCAACTTCGTCACGCTGGTGGACTTCGGGCATATGGCTTTGGCGCGTGAGGGTCCTGAGTATTTAGATCTCCTGGCCGATTCGATCATCCATGCGCACTTCAGCGATCACGAAGCATTCCGCCACACCAATCAAATCATCGGGACGGGAATCACGCGCACGGCGGACTACCTGGATGCGCTGTGTCGTATGAACATCGACGCACAAATGCAGCGCTTCGGATATGACGAGCTGGTCATCAGCTTCGAGCTCGGTGTTCCGGGTGATCAAATCGCTGATCCGGATGACTGGGTGCGGCGTTCGATTCAGCATGTGCAACAAGTGGCGCCTTATGTGCGCTTGTGACGGACTGTGCTAGGAGGTCGTGGAATAGGAGGTAGGCCTGATGACCCTACCAGAGAATGAGGTAGCACCCGAAGGCCAAAAGAACTCCAAGGTGATGAACAGCCGCGAACGTTTCCTGACCGCATTGCGTGGCGGGCAGCCGGACCGGGTGCCTTTGTTCGAATACCACTTCGGTCCACCTTTCATCGAAGCAGTTCTGGGAAAACCTACCAGTTACTATCACAATGTGGACGATGAAGTGGCAGTGGCCCGTGCGGTAGGGCTGGATATGGTGTGGACGGCGCCGCTGGGCTTTATGGGGTTTGCCAACATCCAGCTGCACGGAGAACGCTATCAAGATGAATGGGGTATCTGGTGGGGCACCAATGCCAATGCATGGCCGGCTGGTTGGCCTGAAGGCGAGGTTGTCAAGAATCGCGCCAGCTGGCGCAAGTTGCGCATTCCGGATCCCGACCTTCCCATCCGTATAGAGCAGCCCCGCCGCGCAGTCGAATTGGCTGGGGGCGAGCTGGCGGTTGTAGGCGGTGTACGTGGACCTTTCTCCAGCGTGTGGATGCTGGCGGGCATGGTGAACATTGGGATGTGGATTTACGACGATCCCGATCTTTTGAACGATATGCTGCGCGAGATGGCTCACTGGAACGCTCGGGTGGGCCTGAATATGATCCGCGCCGGGGTGGACGCGATCGTCATCCACGACGATTGGGGGATGAATCAGGCCACCTTTATCAAGCCGGCTGATTGGCGTCGCTTCGTGCTGCCTCACATCGCCGAGCAAGTGGAGATCCTAGCGAGCACCGGGACTCCCGTGATCCTGCACAGCGACGGCAACTTGAACGCCATTCTAGACGATATTGTGCAACTCAAGATCGCTGCTCTCAATCCTCTCCAGCGCAGCGCGCAGATGGACCTGGCTGACATCAAAGCTAAGTACGGGGATCGATTGTGCCTGATCGGCAATCTCAACACCACAACAACGTTGGTGCATGGCACTCCTGAAGGGGTGGAGCGCGAAACTTTAGAATGCCTGCGCGACGGTGCACCAGGCGGTGGATACATCTTTGCGCCTGATCACTCCTATCACAGTGGCATCCCAGTAGCAAACATCTGGCGTGCTTTGGAGACTGCTAAGAAGTATGGCGTGTACCCGCTCGATATGGGAGCGATCCAGGCCCGTATTGCCATGTTACAAACCGCTTCCAACGGATAGATGGTGCAGCGTTAAAGAAAGAATCGCCCTTTTTGCTAATAGGAGCATCTCGATGATTCGCAAGATCGCGTTCTTGCACACTGTGTTCCCGGCGTTTGGCATTTTCGATGCGTTGGTGAAGGAGCTGTTGCCTCCAGACCTGACGGTGTACCACATTACGGATGAAATACTGGCCAAAGTGGTAGTGGTGCAGGGAGGATTGTCGCCATTTCTCTATCGGCGTGTGGCCGAACACGCCTTTGCGGCGGAACAAGCAGGCGCAGAATTGTTGCAAATGACCTGCTCTTCGATATCGCCATGCGCGGATTACGTGAGAGTTCTGGTCAGCATACCGGTGCTCAAAGTGGATATTCCTATGATCGACAAAGCGTTTGAAATCGGCCGGCGCATCGGTGTCGCCGCCACGGCGATCTCCGCTCTCAACCCGTTGGTCGATCTGGTGCGTTCGCGTGCCAGTGAGCAGGGCAGGTCTGTGGAGGTCGAACCCGCCTTTTGCGAAGGCGCCTATGCAGCGCTTTTCTCGCGGGGGGATACCGCCACGCACGATCAAATCGTGCGCGACACGCTGAAGAGATTAATGGAACGCAACGATGTGATACTGCTTGCCCAAGCCTCCATGCAACGCGTAGCGGAGGCCATGCCGGCCGACGAGCGAAAAGTGCCCATCCTGGCGAGCCCCCGTCTGGCGGTCGAACATCTGCGCACGCTGGTGCACGCAAAAGGCAATCCGAAAGGATGACTTTCAGCCAGCTCGTGAGTTCGCCAGATTAAGGACACAGCGCTTAAGGAAAGCCTCAGTCTTCGACTGTTTGGGCCATTTTTTGCGCCGAGAGCAATGGCTGGATATTCGGCGTGATATCTTCGCGGATCTGTCCGAGGTGGTCCTGCATCGCTGCCAGAGCTGCCTGCGGGTCGCGCGTCTTCACCGCTTCCAGAATGCGCTGATGGTGGTGACAGCCGCGTTGGGTTGCGCCAGGCGAGGCGAAGCAAAGGTGCCGTTCTTTTTGCATCAGATCCACAATGGAGTATGCCACTAGCTGCAACACACTGTTGCCGGTGGCTTCCGCTAAAATCGAGTGAAAACGCTGATCCGCCTCGATATATTGTTCCAGATGGAAGATATTCGCTTCCATATCGTGCATTGCCTGCTCAAGCCGGGAGATGTGATCCTCAGCGGCGTTCTGGGCTGCCATTGCCGCAATCGGAGGCTCGAGTATCTCGCGCACTTGATGCAAATCCACAATAACCTTAGGGCCTGAACCCATCAAGGCGGCGATAGGCGCTTCTAGGACCTCTGGTCCGGGCTCGGCGATGAAAGTCCCAACGCCCTGTCGGACGCGTACTAACCCCATCGCCTTCAAGAGTTTGATCGCTTCGCGGACCACGGTACGGCTGACCCCCAGATATTCACTCAACTCTCGTTCTGAAGGCAGCCGGTCGCCTCGACGAAGCTCGCCAGAACGAATGCGTTCTTGAATCTGCTGTGCAGCACGCACCGAGAGAATGCCGTCCTCTACTTGCAGTGAATTGAATATATGTCCCATTGTCCGATCCTCAGACTACGATGGTACGACCCGTATGATGATTATAAAACGGTATAGAAAACCTGTCAATTCTCTCAGTTCGCTATTGACCGAGCACGAAAATGGTGGCATAATAGGTATAAAAGCAAATTTAGGTGAATAAGAGTTTTGTCACGGATATCACGGAGGGGTGCTCTGCGACGAGCCCTGAGACAAAGGTGCATACTATGGAAGGGTGAGCGTGATGTCACCCTCACCATAAGTGGTCGCTCAATTCATCCGGCTCACAGCGCGCGAGAGATCATTAGAGAGGTGGAAAGCGTTATGCTATATCAGCATAACGCTTTTTGTTTTTTCAGCTTTGTGGTTGTTGGCTCACTCCGCTAGAGTGGGTAGCTGGTAATGAAACACGTTTTTTGATCAAGGGAGGTATGAAACTATGTGGATCCTGCGCATCAATATGACAGATCGGTCCTATCGCCTCGAAGAGTTACCTGAAGCGTACAAACACCTTGCCGGTCGTGGCCTCACTTCGACCATCATTCACGACGAGGTGCCTCCCACCTGCCATCCGCTCGGTCCTAACAACAAGCTGGTTTTCTCGCCCGGCTTTGTGACCGGCACGGCAGCGCCTACCTCGGGACGCATTTCGGCAGGTGCCAAATCCCCCCTCACCGGCACCATCAAAGAGTCCAACGCGGGCAGTGAATGGCCACAAGCACTCGCGTCGATGCGCATCCGGGCACTGGTGGTCGAGGGACAACCGCAGGAGAAGGGCAAATTCTGGATGGCGCTGTTGTCATGGGACAAAGCGAATGGCAAACCTGTCGTGGCATTTGAGCCGGCCGATGAATATGTAGGTTTGCCCACCCAGGAAGCCTATAATCGCCTCTTCGCACGTTTCGGAAACCGGGTGAGCATCGCCGGCATTGGTGTCGCAGGGGAACGCCTCTATGGCAACTCGGGCATCGTGTTCCAGGACATCCAACGGCGTGCGACACGTTATTCCGGGCGCGGCGGACTGGGCGCGGTGATGGGCAGCAAAGGACTGAAGTATATTGTGATCAATCGTGAGGGCGCTCCGGGTGTGCAGCTCGCCGACGAAGCGCTCTTCGAAGAGGGGCGCAAGAAGCTGACGGATGCACTGCGCACCCATAACGTCACCAAGCCCAAAGGCGCCTTAAATACGTACGGGACCGCGGTGCTGATCAATATTATGAACGAAGCGGGCGGATTGCCCACGCGCAATTTCTCCAGCGGACGTTTCGAAGGTGCCCCTAATATTTCGGGTGAGGCCATCTTCGAGGGCAACAAGCAGCGCTTGGGCAAGGAGCTGTACAATCACGCGTGCAGCCCTGGTTGTATCATCCAGTGTTCCAACACCTGGCACAAGCCGGATGGTAGCGACACGTCTCCTGTGTGGAGTACGAATCATCCTGGGCATTGGGTGCGGATTGTGGTATCGACAATCTGGATGATGTAGCAGAGCTGATCCGACTGTGCAACGAGTATGGCCTGGATACCATTGAGACCGGCACGACGTTGGCAGTCGCGATGGAAGCCGGGCTGGCGGCTTTCGGAGATGGCAAGAAGGCCATCGAGCTGGTCCACGAGATGGGCAAAGGCACGCCGATCGGCCGCATCCTGGGCAGTGGCACCGAGACGACTGCGCGCGTGTTGGGGGTGAGACGCAGCCCTACCGTCAAAGGTCAGAGCATGCCCGCCTACGAACCGCGTGCCGTGAAGGGCATCGGTATTACGTATGCCACCACCACGATGGGGGCTGATCACACCGCTGGCTACACGATCGCACCCGAAATTCTCAGTGTGGGGGGCAAGGCCGACCCGCTCAGCCCAGAGGGCAAAGCTGAGCTGAGCCGCACGTTCCAGGCGACCACCGCCTTTATCGACTCAACCGGCCATTGCCTGTTCATCGCTTTTGCTGTCCTGGACATTCCCAGCGGCTTCCAGGGTATGGTGGACGAGGTCAACGGCGTGCTGGGCACCCGCTTCACCGCCGACGACGTGGTCAAGCTCGGAGCGGAGATCCTGCGCAAAGAGCGTGCCTTCAACGAAGCAGCTGGGTTTACCAAGGCCCACGATCGCCTGCCAGAGTTCATGAAGTACGAGCCGTTGCCACCGCATAACACTGTCTTCGACGTGCCCGATTCGGCGCTGGACGCTGTTTACGGCCAGATGTAGGCCAGTTGCTGGGAGCTGGGGCGCAGTGTTCGCCTTGTCGGGCACTGCGCCTTTTTCTCGTACTTCACGGTGTGTACGTGCTCCCGAGCTTTCAGGACGATCGTTTCATCATCAGAAGGTAATGGCTGCGGGGAAGGAGAAACGGAATGTCACACCTGGCCACAATAGAACAGGATGGCACGATTCGTCTACCGGAAAGCTTTCTCCAACATAGCCGCTCTGTCCGTGGCACGCAGTACTGGATCGAGCAGCGCGATTCCAGATTGGTGCTCCTCCCGCGCCTGCCGGACTTACAAAAAGTCTATGTTGAACCGACCACGGCATGTAACCTCTATTGTCGCACCTGCATCCGCAATGTCTGGCAGGATCCCGAAGCCCACATGGAGATGGCCTTATTCGAACAGCTCGTCGAACAGCTTGGTGCTTTTCCGGAAATACGCCGTGTGGTCTTCAGTGGGTTGGGTGAACCGATGAGCCATCCACATTTCGTGGATATGGTGCGTTTGGTGCGGGCGCGTGGCATTGCCGTGACGGTCGGCAGCAATGGAGTATTGATGGATCGCGCGCTGGCACGCGAACAGGTGCTATTGGGCGTGGACCGGCTGGTGCTCTCTCTTGACGGGGTCAGGCCCGAAACCTACGCGGGAGTGCGTGGCACAACGATCGCTGTTGTGCTGGACAACATCCGTGGCTTAAATGAAGTGAAACGCGAGCTGAGGTCTCTCACGCCAGCCTTGGGTATCGAATTCGTCGCTCTCCGCAGCAATGTCGCCGAGTTGGCAGAGTTGAGCAGCTTGGCCAGCCGCCTGGGAGCAGCCCGGGTGCTTGTCAGCAATGTGTTGGCGTACACGGAGGATATGTATCAGGAGATCTTATACGGTTACGGACCGCGTGCCGGCTTCGCCGCAAGTGGCTGGCCTGTTAAAGCCGATGCATGGGTGCTCTGGGGCACAGTGGACTTGCCCCGCATGCACTGGGGCGCGGAACAGCGTTGTCGATTTGTGCACGATCGCGCAACAGTGGTAGGATGGGATGGGAGCGTAAGCCCTTGCTATGCGTTCTCCCATAACTACAGCTATCTGACCATTGATGGCCGGCGTAAGCGGGTCACACGTTACAGTATGGGGAACATCACCCAGCAGCCGCTTGTGGAGATCTGGACATCCGCGACTTACTGCCGTTTTCGAGATGAGGTGCGTGATTTTCGCTTCCCTTCATGCCCTGACTGTGATCTGCGCGATAGCTGCAGCTTGCGCGAGCAGAATCAAGCCTGTTGGGGCTGGGATCCCTCCTGTGCCGATTGCTTGTGGGCGCAGGATATCATTCGCTGTCCATAAACTGCGAGGGAATTCTCGACGATGAAAGTACGGGTGAAGCTTTACGCGACGCTGTTTGACCTGGTGCCTGCCTCCATCCGCGCCCGGATGCCGGAAATGCGCCCGGCACGTCCGTTTGAGCTGGAGTTGCCGGAGGGAAGCACCCTGGCAGACCTGGTTAACCAGCTCGCATTGCCACCTGCAGAGATCAAAGCGATCTTTGTGAACGGGCGCGCGCAATCCTTAGACCATGGGTTACAGCCCGAAGACGAAGTGGGTATCTTCCCCCCGGTCGGAGGTGGTTGAAAGTGCAAACAATCTCGGTTGAGGTCTGGTTATACGGACCGTTGGCCCGTTATGGAGGTGCACCGGATACCTCCAGCTATGCCCTGGTGCGCCCATCCCTGCCAGAAGGGAGTCGCGTGCGGGATCTGTTGGCGTGGCTGGGTATGCCCACCGAAGAGCGTGGCATCACGTTCATCAACGGCGTCCTGAGTGCTATGCCAGGCTTGCAACCCGATCTCGACCATCCATTGCACGATGGTGATCGGGTGGCTTTCTTCCATCTCAAGAGTATGTGGCCGGCCCAATACCGCCATGGCGCCGCGATGACACCTGAGTTGACGCGCGCCGCACAGGAGGAAGGACTCTTTCATGAACCGGCCGCGCGTGCCGGTCACAAACCATCCGAAACGACGTAAATATCGAGCGAGATGACGCGGGTCTGTTCGGCTTGTTGGCACATAGCCTGGTATCGCAGTTCGCTCGAGCGTTTCACGCGTCGGTGTGAAACGTTTTTGTTCGCGTATCGTTGTTCGGCTAAAATCTCACCGTGGTATCACCCCGAAGAGGAGACACGACGATGAAGCACGCTCCTAACTTTCTCGCTTTGGACCTGGGCGCTGAGAGTGGACGCGCCATCCTCGGTCAGATCAGTGGAGGACAGCTCACCCTGACAGAAGTGCATCGTTTCCTGAACGTACCGGTGCGCCTGCCCGATGGCTTGCACTGGGATACCCCGCGCCTTTGGACAGACGTTAAGGAAGGCATCTGTCTGGCAGGCAGGCAGGTAGAAGGAAAGCTGGCCAGCGTCGGTGTGGATACGTGGGGAGTGGATTTCGGCTTGCTGGACCGGGACGGTGCGCTGATCGGCATCCCTTATCATTACCGCGATAGTCGCACCGATGGAATGTTTGAGGAAGCGTTTCGCCGGGTGCCCAAGGAGGAAATCTTTGCTCAGACAGGCATCCAGTTTCTCATCCTCAACAGCCTGTTCCAGCTGCTCGCGATGGTGGTCCGGAGGTCTCCCGCGCTGGAGATCGCCCATACTTTCCTGATGACCCCCGACCTGTTCAATTACTGGCTTTGTGGAAGTAAAGTATCTGAGTTCAGTATTGCGACTACGTCGCAGTGCTATGACACGGGCAAGCGGGAATGGGCCTGGCGGCTGTTAGAGCGGCTGGGCATCCCAACCCACATATTTCCTGAGGTGGTGCCATCTGGCACCGTGTTGGGCAAGGTGGCACCTTGGGTGGCCGAGGAAATCGGCATGTCCGAGCTTATGGTGGTCGCGCCTGCCTGTCATGATACAGGCTCGGCCGTTGCCGGCGTCCCGGCGACTAATCGCAATTTTGGATGGATCAGCTCAGGCACCTGGTCCATCGTGGGCGCCGAGCTGGCGAGCCCCATCATTAATCAAAAAGCACTTGAATACAATTTGACCAACGAGGGAGGCTACGGGTATAGCACACGCTTCTGTCGCAATGTGATGGGTCTTTGGCTGGTTCAACAGTGCCGGCGCACTTGGATGCAACAGGGCGAAGAGCACTCCTATCAAGAGCTCACCGAGATGGCGGCGCAGGCGAAGCCGCTCCAAAGCATTCTGGACCCCGACCGTGCCGAGTTTCTGAGACCCGGTGACATGCCTACGCGCATCCGCGAGTTTTGCCGTCGCACTAAGCAACCTATCCCCCAAAGTAAAGGTGAGGTCATCCGTTGCGTGCTGGAAGGCATTGCCTTGCGTTATCGGTGGATTATTGAACGGTTGGAGGAGGTGTTGGGATATCAGTTGGATCCCATTCACATCGTGGGCGGCGGCACCAAGAACCAGCTGCTGAGCCAACTGGCCGCCAATGCGCTGAACCGCCAGGTTATCACCGGACCAGTTGAGGCAACTGCTGCGGGGAATGTGATCGTGCAAGCTATCGCAATGGGAGATTTAACCTCTCTGGAGGAGGGGCGTGAGCTGATACGGAAGTCCTTCCCACTCCAGATCTTCGAACCGTGTGACCGATCCGGCTGGGATGAGGCATATGGCCGCTTCCTCGAAATCATCGCGGTGGAGGCATAATGCCCAAGCATCTGACGTTACAGCTGGGGGTCAAGACGGATCCGGTTGAGTACCGTTTCTCTTATGAATGGTTGTTCCGAGTGATGGCCGAGGAGGGTGTGCGACACGCTCAACTCGGCTCCTTTTTCGAGATGACCTTGTTGCCGGATGAGTTCTTCGTCCACCTCAGAAAACAGGCGGAACAATATGGCATACGCATCTCCAGCGTTTTCACCACCCACCGTGAATTAGGAGGATGTTTCCGCTCGGAGCCCGGCTGGGAGGATGTCACGCGGCGTACTTTCCGCAGGTTCCTCGAGGTGGGAGCACTGGTCGGCGCCGACACGGTGGGAGGAAATGCCGGCGCCGTGCTGCGTGACCAGATGCACACAAAAGACGAGGGGACGAAACGTTATCTGCGCTTCATCAAGGAAATGCTTTTCTATGCCCATCGCTGTGGGGTGCCGTGTGTGACAATTGAGCCGATGTCTTGCTTAGCCGAACCACCCACCTTGCCCGAGGAAATCCGGGCGTGGGGAGAAGAATTGACCGCCCATCATGCCGCTCACGCGGCGCATACTGCAGCCTTCGGCTATTGCGTGGACGTGGCGCATGGGTATATCGATCAACATGGAGATACAGTGTGGGATCATATGCAGCTCCTGCACGCTGCTCTGCCTTATACCCGTGCACTCCATCTGAAGAACACCGATCAACGCTATGAAGCGACGTTTGGTTTCACCGAGGAAGAGCGCGAGCGTGGCATTATCCAGGTCTCGGCAGTGCGTGAACTGGTGCTGACCCACGCAGATCAGCTGCCGGTCGACACGTTGGTGGGATATCTGGAAATCAGCGGCCCTAAGCTGGGGCGTGACTATTCAGATTATCAGCTGGAGAGGCAGCTCCGCGAGTCGTTCCGCTACCTCAAGGGGGTGTGGGATACCTGAAATACGGAGACCTCAATGCGCTTCAACTGCGTTGCGAATGTGGTTTAATCTCCTTACCTGTGCAGTGTCGTCCATTTCGATTGCCACGACATCGATGCGCCAATCCACGTCATCCAGCCCAGCAGCTTGGAGATAAGACTGGGCGACCTCGATCATTTTGGCCTGCTTGCGCGGTGTAATGCTGGCCTCGGGTGTTCCGTACTGCCCCGGGCGCCACGCGCGCACTTCCACGAATACCCAACAGTTCCCATCGCGTGCCACAATATCTACCTCGCCAAGTGGGCAGCGCCAGTTGTGTTCCACAATGACATACCCGTGACGCAGCAAGTAGATCGCCGCGATCTGTTCCCCTTGTCTGCCTAACTTCTGTCTGGTATGCTTCATTCCAAACAATTACGCAAATCCTGGGGATTCGTGCTATCTGCTCCGGCACATCTCAGATCCCATTCTAGTGCACCATAGAAGCCCAGGCAACAGGATCGGGCCATACGTGTTAGCAAATGGCGACGGTGGTCACCGCCTCCCGACGATCGCGGCTCGGGTGACCTTCGCAACTCTGAGATACTGCTTCAACCCGAAATTTGAAATACACCCGACCTCCTCGACCATTTGCCATTTGAAGAAAGATGCGTTATAATGTTTGTTATAAAGATGGTGACCATAGCTCAATTGGCAGAGCATCTGGTTGTGGCCCAGAAGGTTGCGGGTTCGAGTCCCGCTGGTCACCCCTTCGTAGCCTGCCCACGTAGCTCAGCCGGCAGAGCAACCGCCTTGTAAGCGGTCGGTCGTCGGTTCGAATCCGACCGTGGGCTTGGGCCTGTATGGAGTTCCTCGTGATCTGTGCCTCAGATCTCCGAAAAAGACCCGACCGGTGATTACGCTTGGTCGGGTTATGTGTTTCGTCCGATAGTATACCGATAAATGCCCTCTTGTCTCAGTGTCCTTGCCTATGGTATAATTAAAATGTATTGATACGCACAAGGCATTGGCGGCATGGAAAAGTCTCGGCGCTGTCGTGATAAGACAAACGTTGGTAAGTGATCCGGGCTGAGGTGCAGCTGGTGGACCTTCAGCAGTTTTGATCAGGCAGGAGGGTGATATGATCGAGGTTGTGATCGAGAGCGTGCGGGTTAGCCTGATGTCGCAGGACCGTATGGTGGTGCTCAAAGAGGTGGACCGGGAGCGATATCTGCCCATCTGGATCGGTCCTTTCGAGGCAGATGCGATCACCATTCATCTGCAAGGGGTGCAGGTCGCGCGCCCATTGACCCACGATCTATTGAAGAACTTCATCGGCGCGCTAGGGGCGAAGGTCTCCCACATTGTGGTGAACGATTTGCGCAACAACACGTTCTTCGCTGAGATCACGGTGGACGATCACGGAAAAGAGCTCAAGATTGATGCCCGCCCTAGCGATGCAATCGCGCTGGCCGTGCGCGTGGGTGCCCCGATTTTCGTGGCTGAAAAAGTGATGGAGCAAGCTGGCATCACCCCCGAACGAGAGATCGGCGAAGAAGAACCTGCCACCCCATCCGAGGAAGAAGAAAAAGAGGACCTGGAAGCCTTCCGTGACTTTGTCGAATCCCTCGATCTGGACGACCTGGACGAGTGAGAACACACCTTTGTCCTGGTCGAAGTTGCCTCCTCTTCTGTTTGCACGCCTGATGCATGGGTGATAGTCGAACGATGAGCGAGCCACCGCGGGGTGGAGCTGAGAGACAGCCGCCTGCCAATGTAGGAGCGGAGGAGGCAGTGCTGGGGGCACTGCTGATCGATCCAGATGCCATTCTGCGCATTGCCACCTTCCTGCAACCGAATGACTTTTATGTGCCCCGTCATCGCGCCATCTTTCAGGCGATCCTCGACCTGTACGAGCGTCGCGAGCCGGCCGACCTGGTAACCCTGATCGACGAGCTGGAGCGACGCGGTCAGCTGGCATCGGTGGGCGGAGCGGCATTCCTCACCGAGCTGATCAACGCGACACCGACCAGCATTCACGTGGAATACTACGCGCGCATCGTGGAGCGCACCGCTGTGCTACGGCGCCTCATCCAAGCGGCCACCGAGATCGCCAAGCTCGCCTACCAGGATACCGAGGATGTCGATAGTGTGGTCGATCAGGCGGAGAGCCTCATCTTCGCCGTTTCGGAGAAGCGCATCGCGCGCGATCTGGTGCCCATTCGCCATGTGCTCGATCGGTACTACGACCACATTGAGTATCTTATGCAGCACCAAGGGGAGATGGCCGGCATCCCCACCGGTCTGGTGGATCTGGACAAATTGCTGGGCGGCCTTCAGCGCTCTGATTTGATCATCATCGCCGGGCGGCCTGGAATGGGTAAAACCAGCTTGGCACTTTCCATCGCATTGCAGGCTGCACGTCGCTGGAAGAAGCGGATTGCGATCTTCAGCCTGGAAATGAGCAGCGAGCAGGTGGCACAACGCCTCATCAGTGCCGAGACAGGGATTGACGCTCAACGTTTGCGCCTGGGGCAGATCCATGAGGACGAATTCAACATCTTCGTCGAGGCGACGCAGCTGCTTTCCGATGTGCCGATTTTCATCGACGACACGCCTGCCATTTCGGCGATGGAGATGCGCGCCAAAGCACGCCGCCTGCACGCCGAACATGGCCTGGATTTGATCATCGTGGACTACTTGCAGCTGATGCGCGGCGAGCCAGGCAGTGATGGGAATCGGGTGCAAGAGATCAGCTTCATCTCACGTGCTCTCAAGTCGCTGGCGCGTGAACTCAATGTGCCGGTGGTGGCGCTCAGCCAGCTGTCGCGCGCTGTTGAGGCACGCCAGGACAAACGGCCTATGCTTTCCGACCTGCGTGAGAGCGGCAGCATCGAACAGGATGCCGACGTGGTGATCTTCGTGTACCGCGACGTGGAATACAATCCGGATACCGAGTTCCCCAACCTGGCCGAGATCCGTGTAGCGAAGCACCGCAGCGGGCCAACCGGAACCGTGTCCGCCTATTTCAAGAAGGAACTGGCAAAATTCGAAAACGCGGAAGTGCGCCGCGAGGCGCTTGAGGAGCTAATCGGAGAGGGATAGTCGCGCATGAACAAGCGCTTTGAAGGATTTCCTGCCGGTGAATTGCGCTACATCTCCGTGCCCGACCTGTTCTTCACCGGTCTGGTACCGCTCGTCGACGATCTCGGCGAGATGAAGGTGATCTTGCACCTCATCTGGCTGCGACAGCGTGGGGGCAAAAAGGTTGTCACACAGGAAGAACTGAGCGCCGATGAAACCCTCATCGCCAGCCTGAGCGTCCTGGGAGACGATCCGGTTGAGCATCTTCAGGAAGGGCTCAGCCGGGCGATCCAGCATGGCGCCTTGTTGCACGAAACCCTGAAGACCCCACACGGCGTGCATGAGGTGTACGCCTTGAACGATGTCGGTGGGCGGAGCGCTATGGAACAAGCACGGCAAGGACAGCTGGGGGTTGAGCGAGTGGTGATGGTAGAACGCCCAGCGGCCCAGCCGCGCCCGAACATCTTCCAGCTTTATGAGGATAATATCGGCTTGATCTCACCTCTGCTAGCGGATGAGCTGCGCGAAGCGGAGGCAACCTATCCGGCCGAGTGGATCGAAGAGGCATTTCGCATCGCCGTCGAAAACAATGTGCGCAAGTGGCGCTATATCCAGGCAATCCTGGAGGGATGGGCGACGCGGGGCAGACAAGATCGCTCGACGGGGCGAGCTGCTGACAAAGAGAAGCGTTGGTACACCGATGAAGAATTCGAACGGTTCTTCAAGCACTGAGCACGAGGTCAAGCTCACGGCGGTCACTGGGCGCCGCCAGGTGTGCCCTGTTTGTGGCGGGGCTGGCTTCCTGTGCCGCGATGTGCCGGTAGGTCACCCGGACTTTGGCAAGGCGTTCCCCTGTGAATGTCAGCGGCCGCGCTTGGAGGCGGCGCGCCTGAACGACCTGCGCGCCATGAGCAACCTGGAAGCAATGAGCCGCTACACGTTCGACACCTTCAAACCCGAAGGGGTCGGACTCACCGAGGAGAAGCGACATAATCTGCGCAGCGCCTATGAAGCGGCACGGGCCTTCGCCGCCAATCCTCAGGGCTGGCTGGTGTTGCTGGGGGGATACGGTTGTGGAAAGACGCACCTGGCCGCCGCCATTGCCAATGAACAGCTGGCGTTGGGGCGACCGGTGTTATTCGTCGTGGTGCCGGATTTGCTGGCTTATCTGCGGGCCACCTTCAACCCAAACAGCCCCATCACTTACGATCGACGCTTTGAAAACGTGCGCAATGTGGCTGTGCTGGTCTTGGACGATCTGGGGACTCAGAGCAGCACGGAATGGGCGCGGGAGAAACTGTTCCAGATATTCAACCATCGCTACAATCTGCGCCTTCCCACTGTGGTGACCTCCAACTGCAAGCTGGAGCACATCGATGTGCGCATTCGCTCTCGGCTGATGGATCCTGACCTGGTGCGTATCTGTCACATCACGGCGCCGGATTATCGCAGCAGCGGCAGCGAGCTGCTGGGTTACGAGCTCTCCAGTCTAGATCTGCACCGTGACCAAACGTTTGAGACGTTCAGCCTGCGCGAGCGTGAGCTGACACGGGAACAAGTCGAGAGCTTGCGCCAGGCGCTCACCTTCGCGCGTCATTATGCGGCCAACCCGGAGGATTGGCTGGTGCTGACAGGGGGTTATGGCAGTGGCAAGACCCACTTGGCTGCGGCGGTTGCTAACGCACGCCGCGCGATGGGGGATCACAACGTGCTCTTCGTTGTAGTGCCCGATCTGCTGGACCACTTGCGCGCCACCTATGCACCGGACAGTCACATCTCCTACGATACACGCCTGGATCAGGTGCGCAATGCCCCGCTGCTCATCCTGGATGACCTGGGCACTCACAGCGCCACACCTTGGGCGCAAGAGAAGCTGTATCAGATCTTCAACTACCGCTATAACGCCCGCTTGCCCACTGTCATCACCATCGCCGATGGTGTCGAGGTGGATGCACGCCTCAAGACGCGCTTGTTCAACGCCCAGCGGTGCACGCTTCTGCGACTAGACGCACCCAGCTACCATGGATATTCCACAGGACACTCCGGGACTTCGCCCACATCCTCGCGTCGTCGCAGGCGGAACTGAGCGCCCTCTGAGGTCGCATAAGCGGGGAAATGCTCACACTTCGATTTCAAACAGGATGTCCACGAGCTCGTCCACGGTTTTGGCCAGCATCTCGCGATCACCTGCGTGGCGAGCTTGTTCGATCGCGTCGATCCTGGCTTGGAGCTGCTCGGCGCGCTCCACCTCCAGACGACCGTTTTGCAGCAATCGCCGTGCGCGATTGAGCATCACCTCCACTTCGCCCATTTCAAGCGTGTCTGACCCAGACCCGGCACCTTGAGCTGCCAGGAGTGCTGCCATTTGTGCCGTTGCGCGGTTGAGCTCTTCTGCGCTCAGACGTTCCTTGGTTGCCATCACGGTGATCGCCTTTTGCTGGCCAGTTTTGCGGTCGGTCGCTTGCACCCGCAGCTGTCCGTTGATGTCCATGTCGAAGCGCACGGTCACGCGCGCCGGCTCGCCGGGCACCTCAGGCTGCAGCCCTTCAATGCGGAAGCGACCCAACAGGCGATTATGTGATGCCACGGGGTGCTCGCCCTGATACACCGCTATTTCAACGGTATCCTGGCCCGGATACACCGTGCGAAAGACCTCTTCGTGGGTGCACGGGATCGCGGTGTTGCGCCGGATGATCGGACGATAGATGTCGGGTATCACGGAACTGCCCATTGGGGTGGCAATCTCAATCCCCAGCGAGAACGGGGTCACATCGACCAACACCGCCTCGATGGGATGGCCGGCGATGATGGCCGCCTGCACGGCAGCACCCAACGCCACCGCCTCTTCCGGATGAATGGCCATCTGCGGTTCAATGCCTGTGTGTTCTGTCAGCATCTGCCAGACCAGCGGGATGCGCGTCGATCCTCCCACCAAGAGGATGCGGTCCAGGTCGCGCGGAGACAGGCCGGCGTCCTGGAGTACTCGATCCACCGAGTCCAATGTGCGCTGCACCAGATCTCGAATCAGCGCCTCGAACTGGCGGCGCGAGATCTCGTATTCCAAGTGCAGCGGCTTTCCACCCGAATCGGCCAGGAATTCCTCGCGAATCCAGGCGAAGGGATGTTCAGAGAGCTCGATCTTGGCGCGTTCTGCGGCACGCGTCAGGCGTGCCATCGCGTGGTGATCGCGTCTGAGGTCGATGCCGTATCGATCGGCGAAGATACGAGCAATGTGTTCGGCCAGTCGCAGGTCGAAGTCATCTCCACCCAGCCAGGTATCGCCGTGGCTGGCCCGCACTTCCACCACTCCTGCGACCAATTCGATCAGCGAGCAATCGAACGTGCCACCGCCCAGGTCGTACACCAGCACCAGCTGGTCCTCCGCGCGGTTCAGGCCATAGGCCAGCGCCGCCGCGGTAGGTTCGTTGATCATGCGCACGACCTCCAGCCCAGCGATTTCGCCTGCGTCGCGAGTCGCCTGGCGTTGTGCATCGGAAAAGTAGGCCGGCACTGTGATTACGGCCCGACGCACTTCGCAGCGCAGGTTCGCTTCGGCGATGGACTTGAGCTCGTGCAAGATGAAAGCGGAGATCTGCGGCGGGGTAAGGGTGTAGCGGCCCAGCGTGATGCGCTCAGCAGAGCCCATTCTCCGTTTGATGGAGCGCACGGTACGTTCCGGAGCAAAAACGAATTGATTACGGGCAGGGATCCCCACCAACCACTTGCCTTGTGGCGATAGTCCGACCACCGAAGGCAACAACCGTTCTCCCTCGCGCGTCAGCAGACGCGGCTGACCCTCCTGCACAACGGCGACGGCCGAGTATGTTGTGCCCAGGTCAATCCCGACGATCGGATCATCCATCCATCTACACTCCTCTTCTGGCTCACTCCGCTGGCCTGTGCGCGGTGGTGATCGCCTCGCGCGGCCCTTCCTTCGACGGGGCATGTGATAGCTCAGGACGCGAGACAATCACGTCGGCATAGCGCAGGATGCTGTTGCGCATACGATATCCCCGGCGCTCCTCTGCCACGATGACACCCTCTGGAGCCCGGCCGCTGCGATCGACCCCGACGGCGCTGTGCATGTGGGGATCGAAGGGTTGACCCAGCGCGGGGATCGGCACCACGTCAACTTGAGCGAGCACATCCATCAGACGTTGGTATACCATCCAGAGGCCCTCCACCCAGGCGGACAGCAGCTGGCGCGCTTCGCTCCCTTCGGCAAGGCGCTCCAGCTGCTGTTTCGCATGGTTGAGCGTCGCCTCCAGTCCATCGACGACCGGCAGAAGGGCCAGGATCAGATCGTGGCGGGCCAGCTCGATGTCTTTGTGGTGGTTGCGTTGCAATAGAGCAATCGTTTCCTCCTGGCGCGTCACGGTCTGCCGCAAGACGTTGATGGTCTCGCGTTGTTGTTCCAGTCTCGCCTCTTGTAAGGCGTTGGCTTTGAATTGCTCCCGTGCCAGGCGGTTCAAGTGTTCGGCGATCTGGACAATTTCCGGTGTCTCGGCGGCACCGCCGCGGGTTAGCTGCGCTGCCAGCTGGCTGACCTCCTCCCAGATGAGGCGTTTGTGGCTCATAGATCCACCTCGCGCAAGTCGCTGCTGAAATCCTCGCGCCCCAGCTCGCTCCACGCGCGCAACGCGATGATGACATCCTCGCGATGGAAGCGGGTGTCCACCTTGATTTCCACGCGCGTCTGCTCAGGTGACCACGCTTTGGGTTCGCGCAGCCGGAACAGGGGATCGGGCGTTTCCGCCGCATGGCTGAGCTGTTCGTACGCGGCGCGGACCGCCTTGAACATCTCCGGGTCGCGTTCCGGCGGATGAGTGCGCACCTTTTGAAAATATGCCTGGCGCACTTCTTCGAGCGAGGCGCCGGGCTCGAGGCCTAGCACTTGATATGGGTCGGGAGTGCTCATATTGGCTCCTCCATCCCTCATGACAGGGTGCTGAGTGCCCGACGTGCTTGCGCCATCACAACAGGATTGCGTTGTTGTCGCGCCAGACGCTCCGCTTGGAGCAAGTGCTCTTTCGCTCTCTGCAATAAGTGCTCTTTCGTTTTTGCTCGCGTCTCCGCGCGGGAGAGAAGATGCAATCCCAACCACAGGTGTGCCTCGGCCATCTCCGGTGACAGCGCGATAGCCTGTTCCAGGCACTCTGTCGCTTGTTGCGATTCTTCCACTGCCAGGAATATCCGCGCCAGCGTGAGCAGCTCCTGAGCGTTGATCGAAGGATACTGGCGTGCTATCTCTGCGAAGCGCTTCGCCCACTGGCCATATTCATTTTTCACGCACTCGACCCCAAAGGTTGTGTAGAAGCTGACTGGGGGAGGCGGTTGTAGGGCTTCGAGACGACGCAGATATTCATGAACTATCTCGTCCTTGTCCAGACTCACCCATGTCTGCATCAGCCAATAGTACACTTCCAGGTCATCGGGGCGCTCCTGCAACAGCCGCTCGGAATCCTCGCGCGCCTTTCCCAGGTCACCCAGCAGGCCGTAGAGACGAATCACCGCAGCGCGCAGGCGTGCATCTTGAGGCGCTACCTCGAGGCCTCCGCGATATATGGTGAACGCGCGACGCAAATCGTTGAATTCCAGATATCTGTCGCCCAATTTGCAGCTCACTTGGGCGATGTGCTGGCGCGCCGTCGGGTGCTCTGGATCGAGCGCCAGCACGCGCTGCCAGGCCTCCAATGCGACGTATGGATTGTCTATTTGTTCCGAGAGATATGCTTTCCACGTCAGTGCCTCTTTGTGTTCGGGATATTGGATCAAGAGGTTGGTGACGGCGGAATAGGCGGCTACGTATTGTCCATCCTGAAACAGGGCTGCAATCCGTTCCAATTGTAAGGTCGCATCCTGGGGGGCATATCGCAGAGCGTTCTGGTATGCACGGGCTGCGTCCTTGTAGCTCCCTGCACGGATGAAGCATTGTGCGGCTCGCTGCCATCCACGTACCACCTGTTCGTCGGACATGAACCCATCCGCGGTGGCTTTGCGCGGTCGAGAGCGCATGAGCTGCTTCCATAACGAGCCTGCCTGGGCATGCTGTCCCAGTGCCTCGGCGGTGAGCGCAAGGTTGGTCAGCAGGGTGTGGTCTCGCTGACCCGCTTCATATGCTGCCCAGAAATATTTCCGCGCCGTCTCCCAGTCGCCCTGCCGTGCAGCACGGTAACCCAGCTGTTGGCGCGCGTGATTGGCGATTTGGCACAACACCGGGTGGCCGGGTGCATAACGCAGTCCCCGTTCCGCCAGATCCAACACGGCCGACAGCGTCGCACTGTCCTCGGTGGTCAGCTGTGCCAGGGCAGATTGCGCGTACGCCCATGCCAGATTGCTGGACAGCCACGGCGTCCGGATGCCAGCCTCTACCGCTGCCTGCCAGTGTTCCAACGCTTCTGCCTGGCGGCCGCCCTCCCAAGCTAGTACACCGAGATAGTGACGCGCTATGCCAGCCACCGGGCGCGGCAGCGTGGAATCTTGCAGCGCCGTGGACAGATGGGCTTCGGCCTGAGACTTCTTGAGCCGGAAGGCAGCCAGCCCGGTCCAAAACGGATGCATTGCCTGGGAGAGAAGGTGATCCAGATCCTTCTTCCCACGCTTGGTCAGAAGAGCAGAAGCTGCGCGAAGGCACATCTGTTCTTCGGGAGAAAGGAGCTGCCATACGGTATCGGCTTGGGGTTGCGCATCTGTTTCGAGCAGCGCGATCGCGAGCGGGAACGCAGCCCGAGTGTAGGGCGGTGTGCGTTCGAGCAGGGCACGATATAACGGTATGGCGGATTGCCATAGATCGCGTCGGTGGTGCGCGAGCGCCAGATGGTACTGGTAGCGCGGCTCCTCGGGCACAAGGCGTATCGCTTCGTGAAGATCATCGATGGAAGTGTCCGGGACACTGAGGGCACGGCGGAAGAAGGCTTCTGCCAGTGCGCTGCGGAGGCGGGACGACTGCACATCCTCATAGGATGGAATATAAAGCGCCTGGTTCCAGGCTCGAAGCGCGGTGGTGTAGTCGCCATGCACAAAAGCGGCTTTGCCCTCTTCAATGAGCGCCTCAACGGATCGCTCTGTCGCGGTCACGCGTCTGATTGTTCGCCGGGTGTATTTTGGGTTTGTGTCCATCAGGGGTAACGTGCCCTCCTGAGGGAGACCAGCTATGCCTGGCTTGGCTTCTGGATCTCGTCCGGTGACGGTGTGGCGTGCTCGTCGGGCGCCATGGGCAGGGCGAAGCTGAATTTGCTGCCTTTGCCCAACTCCGACTCGACCCACACGCGGCCACCATAGCCTTCCACTGTGCGTTTCACAATCGCCAGGCCCACGCCAGTGCCGCGCTGCACCATCGCCTTCGCCTGCTCGCTGCGGAAGAACTCCTCGAACAGGCGCGGCATATCCTCGCGCGCGATGCCGATGCCGGTGTCTTCCACCGAGCCCACTACCCGATCACCATCTCGGTTCAGGGTGATGGTAACACGCCCGCCGGGTCGATTATATTTGATAGCGTTGCTGATCAGATTGGTCCATAT
The DNA here is from genome assembly GCA_003130875.1 of Ardenticatenia bacterium. Taxonomy (GTDB): domain Bacteria; phylum Chloroflexota; class Anaerolineae; order 4572-78; family NAK82; genus NAK82. The sequence continues at coordinate 2,873 of QEXY01000020.1, read as the reverse complement.
GGAACGCAACGAATCCTCCGTGGCCAGCACGGATGGCAGGTCCGGGGCAATATGCACTTCTATGGAAAGCCCTTTGCTCTCCGCCTCCACCCGCAACAGTCCCAGCACATTTTCCAGCACCTTTTCTGCCCGCACCGGCACACCTTGGGTCGGCCCTTCAATGCGGCGTGCGCGCACCAGTTCCAGCAGGTCACGGATCAGGTCGAGCAGCTCATACGCGCGTGCCTGTGCGCGTTCCAGGACTTCGCGCTGCTTTTCTGGCGGAGCGTAGCCGCCCAGCACCAGGTTCAGGGCACTGATGATCGCGCCCATCGGTGCGCGCAGCTCGTGTGCCACCATCACGATAAACTGAGTGCGCGCCGCATCGAGCTGACGCAGCCGTTCGTTCATCTCGGCGAGCTCGCTGCGGTTGATCTCGCACACCTGATTCGCTTGCAGCAATTCCTGAGTGCGTCGGCGCAGCCGTTCGGCGACCGATGACGCCATTGCTGCGGCCAGCCACAGGGTCAAGATGACAGCGGTGACGTGGGCGGCGACGTAAGTCATGTTCATGTAGCGCCGAGGGTCAGCCAGCTGGGGCAGGTGAACGTGGGGCAGCCAGCCGGCCAGTTCGGAGAAGGCAAGCCCGGCGTACAGGACTGACGCCAGCAGCGCTACGCCAAAGCTGGCCAGACGCGGGAGCAGGATGCTGGCTATGATGACGTGAAAGAGCAAGAAAACCCCAAAGGGGTTCTCGATTCCACCGCTAAAGTGCAACAGAGCGGTGAGCGCAAGCAGATCGCATACGATCTGCACCGCTACAAAAATAGGAGAGCGGCGACGCCGAAGGCCGGTTCCACGTCGCCGCCATAGATACCGGGCATAAAGCAAGAACAGAGCGTTGTAGAAGACGATCGTGCCTGTTATGAGCACCAACGGCAATACGGGCAGCGCTGGTTCCACCAGGCGTGCAATGGCAATGCCCGCGAGCGTGCCCGCTGCGGCGACCCAGCGCAGCCGGATCAGCCAGCCGATGCGCTCTACAAGCTCGAGCTTCAGCGGGTGCAGGTCGATCAACTCTTCGCGCCGACGGTCTCATTGGCAATGCGCAATACCTCTGCCATCGGTACCGGCTTGGTCAGAAACTGATCGACCGGCAGAGGCCTATCGGTCGGAAAGTGTCCGATGTATTCAGTGTCCATGATCGAAGTGAGCATGATGATCGGGATATCCCACAGTTCCGGGTCTTCTTTGATCGCTGCGGTCACATCCACACCCTCTGTCGGATGGGCCATCACCACGTCTAAAAAGACCAGATTGGGTTTCTCACGCCGCATGAGTTCCAAGCCGAGCTTGCCGGTGGCAGCGGTCAGCACCTCGAAGCCATCGGCCTCGAGCCCGATGCGCATGAACTCGCAGAAATCGGGGTCATCGTCGATGACCAGCACTTTGCCTTTCGATGCCATGAGAGGTCCTCCTTGCGTAGTGGACAGCTAAAATGTACCCAGACCTGTGTTCATTATAGTATACCTGATGAACGTGTCAAATGCTTTTGCAACCTTCTGGAAAACATCGGGGTTGGCCAATGGGTTGTCCTGTTTTCCTGTGAGAATCGGAGCTGCCGGAAAACTTTTTGGGAAAACGCCTTCAAGCACAATGAAACATTGACAGGATGCTCAGGAGGTGATAAAATCATTTTTACTATTATACTGAGACACCTTTCAAGTTCATTCACAAGAGGGAGGCAAATTCGTAAATGGCGACGACAGAGGAAATCTTCGAGAAAGTAAAAGCCATTATCGTTGAACAGCTGGGTGTTGACGAGTCCCGGGTCACCATGGATGCCAGCTTTCGTGAAGACTTGGAGGCCGACTCCCTCGATCTGGTAGAGCTGATTATGGCCTTCGAGGAAGAATTCGGCGGTGAGATCTCCGACGAGGAGGCTCAAAAGATCACCACTGTGCGCGAAGCGGTGGAATACCTGAAGAATAACATGTAGCGGCTTAGCGGCCAAAGACCTGTCACGCTGGCTTCGTAAGCTTGAGCATCCGAGAGGATAACACCGGCATCCGGAAAGAAACCCGGAAGAGCCCTTCCTAGCTCAACCCGGATCCCACCGTATGAGGTTACGGTAACTACTCTGAGAGACCCATTCTCTCCAGAGGAGCTACCGTAACCTCTCTTTACTTATTCCAGGGTAAACGGATGAAGGTCAGCGTTGCAGTCCTGGCAGGTGGCCAAAGCCGTCGGATGGGACAGGATAAGGCGTTCCTGTCAATAGGCGACAAGCTGGTTATCCAGCGGGTGTTCGAGCGCGTCTTACCTCTGGGCGATGATCTCATCCTCGTCACCAACACACCCGACAAGTATGCGGCCTATACCTATTGTCGCATTACGGAAGATGTCTACCCCGGGAAAGGCGCTTTGGGTGGTATCTATAGTGCCCTCGTGGCAGCACGATATCCACACTGTCTCGTCGTTGCCTGCGATATGCCTTTCCTGAACACGCGGTTGCTCAAGTATCTCGCCCGCCTGGCAAGTTTCTGGGATTATGATGTAGTAGTTCCTATAATATCTGGGAGATGGGAGACCCTCCACGCTGTCTATAGCAAACGTTGTCTGAAGCCCATCGAACAGCGTCTGCACCAGGATCAGCTGCGCGTGTGTAGCTTCTTTGAAAGCGTGCATTTGTGCACTGTGGAGCAACGTCATCTGGAACGTTTCGATCCGTTGTTGCGCTCCTTTCTCAACATGAACACCCCAGAGGAATGGCAACGTCTCCAACACATTGCAGAGACTGAAGCATAACAGCCCTGGGACGCGATTTTCTCGAGCGCCTGAACTGCCTTTGGTCCTGTGACGGAAGTGGCCAGAATTTCAGCCGATCCGGGACG
>QEXY01000128.1 GCA_003130875.1 Ardenticatenia bacterium | reverse complement strand
TGAGGGTGTTGAAAAAGTCCCTTGACCGCTCAGATTTTCATAGGAAAATGGGCCAATAAAGCAGGTAACTAAAGAGTTTTTCAACACCCTCCTCTGTTGCGTATTGACATAGAGCGTGCTTGTGTGTTATACTTATTCCGTTGTAAGAAGAGGTCCTCTTGGACAGGTGATTCACGTTGTGGTGGTGGTCAACTGGGCGCTGTTGGGTGGCTCTAGCTCATATATCCCCTGCCTGTTCGGTAGTTCGTGCGCATTGTGGCGCCGCTTTCTCACCCTCCCCTCTGGATGTTTTGAGCGAAATCTCCACGCCGTTCTCAAAACGATGTGCCGTCGGGTCGCGCAGAGATGGCCCTATCTGTGTGTGGACGGAATATCTTCTCTATGGTGTAAGAGGCCGGCCCGAGCTCGGGTTCATCGTGTTCGCCCGGTGACGATCCAGCCACTCATCCTCAGTGAACGAAAGGGGGGATGCCAAAGCGAGGTGTGAACTTTGCGAAAATCGGACGTTCAGGTGGTCTGTTGCACGCAGTGGGTTCAGTGTTTCGGTAAAGTGACTCAAGGTGGAGCCCATTCCTCTGAGCATAGAGAAAGGAGAGACAGACAATGAAGAAAAAGCCCATGCGTTCCACGCGTTTGTCCCGTCGTGAATTCTTGCGCACCGCTGGTGTAGTGGGCGCCGGCCTGTTGGCCTCGGCTTACGTCGCGCCGGCGGCATTGGCCGAGACGAAGTTCGATGCACCGGTACGTGCACCGGCCGTCCTGCAGGGCGAGAAACCCGGCCTGGCACCGGGGATGATCGGCGGCCCCACTGGATTCGAGGGCGCGGAGCGTTATCAGTATGGCCCGGACAGCCCCGCCGGAAGGGCCATCCTGGCGTTGCGTGACCTGCCAGCGGATAAGAAGCCAGAGAAGCTGGTGGTGATGCATCCAGCCGGCGCGGTGGGGCACTGGAGTGTTCCCTTCCCCGAAAATGCGCCGACTGCACAGCAGGTCTTCGAAGAAGAGACCGGTATTAAGCTGGAAGTCATCCCCACGAATGAGAACGAGCAGTTCCAGAAGATCGTCCAGGATGTCACCACGCAAGCCGGCCAGTATGATATCTATTCCTTCTGGGGTAACAATCGTGGCACCTTGGCCGAGACGGGCGCCTTCCTGATCCTGGACGACCTGGTGGCACAGTATCGGCCGGAGTGGGAAGAGTATTACGTCGGTGGTCAGCTGACCGTTGAGAGCTTCAGCAAATATGCCGGTCACTATGTATGCGTCTCGTTCGACGGTGACTACCAATCCTGGAACTATCGCATCGACCTCTTCGAGGATCCCGAGGAGCAGAAGAACTTCAAGGCTAAGTATGGTTGGGATTTGCAGTGGCCGGAGACATGGGAGCAGCTGGACCAGATCGCCGAGTTCTTCACCCGTCCGGAGCAGAACCTGCTCGGTTGCACCGATTTGCGCAACCCGATCTGGAGCTTGACCAACTGGATCCAGCGCTATGCCAGCTTCGCCAATCCCGCTCAGATGCTCTTTGATCCAGAGACCGGCGATGCTTTGATCAATTCCGAGGCCGGCATCCAAGCGACTCGGGAATTTGCCGATACCCTGAAGTACAAATCCAAGGACGCCCTCAGCTGGGGTTGGCCGGAGCAATACAACAATATGGCCGCCGGTGGCGCCGCGGTCACCTGCGCGTTCCCCAATATGCCCAAGTTCCTGGACAATCCCAATAACCCGGATAGCAAGGTGGTGGGCAAGCTGCGCACTGGTCTTTCTCCGGGGCGCATCATCGACGGCAAGCTCATCCGCCGCACCGTGTGGTGGCCCAACATTACGCTGGCGGTCTCCTCGCAGACCAAGTATCCCGAGGCAGCTTACCTGTTCCTGCAATGGGCCGACTCTTCCCCGATGTTCACCTTCATGGTGGGCAACCCGGCCGGCTATTACGACCCCTTCCAGAAGCAGAACTTCACCGATCCGGTTGTGGTGGGCAGCTACCATGAATACCACGTGCCGACTATGATCGCCTCAATCGAGCACTCGGTGCCACCGCTCAACATCAACGGCGCCAGCGAGTATGAGACGGCACTGGACAACAATCTGCAAGCGGTGCTCACCGGCAAGAAGACACCCGAGCAGGCGATGGCCGATGCTGCCGCCGAGTGGAATGCCATCACCGATCGGTTGGGCCGTGAGAAACAGATCGAGGCTCTCAAAGCGCAGGTCGCCGCTCACTCCACTGTGGTGGACACACCCACGATCCAGAAAGCATAAGGGGTCGGGATGATTCTTCACTCCTCCCAGCTCCCTGCGCTGGGAGGAGTGACTTCCCCATTGTGACATAGTTGATCAGCAGGAGTGGTTGGAAACAAAATGGACAGTAATGTAGCGATTCCGGCAGTACAAGAGGAGCAGGTCAAGCCGGCAGCACGTCTGCGGCGTCGCAGATTTCTAGATATGAGCGATGTACGCTTCTTCACCATATCGCTCACTGCGCCGGCCCAGTATGTCCTGTTATTCATTATCATGTTCCCCCTCCTAGCGGAGGTCTACATCAGCTTGACCGCCTGGACGCCCACGCGCGGCGGCGATTGGACGCAGGCCTACCGCTTCTGGGATTGGGGGCGCAACTATGTGGAGGTGTTCCGTGACCTCGCGTTCTGGCAGGCGCTCGGGCGCACCTTCCTCATCGCGGGTGTGGCAGTGTCGTTGGAGTTCTTACTCGGCCTGGGAATCGCGTTCCTGTTCCTGGATGAGTTCCCCGGCAAACGGGTGTTCTACGCGCTGATGCTTGTCCCGATGATGATCGTGCCCGCCGTCGCCGGCTACGTCTTCTGGCTCTTCTTCCAGTCCAACGGCCCGCTCAATGCTATTATCTCACTCCTGATCGGCCAGCCGTTCACCTTGACATGGCTTGCCAATGATGTCACGGCCATGATCGCGGTCATCGTTGCGGAGGTGTGGGAGTGGACTCCGTTGATGTTCCTGATTATGCTCTCGGGCCTGGTAGGATTGCCGGAGGACCAGATGCGCGCCGCCACGATGCTCGGCGCCACCTTCTGGCAGAAGTTCCGCTATCTGATGCTTCCGATGTTGAAGCCTATCATTATCATCGCGCTCGTCATCCGCGGAATGGAGGCGGTCAAGATCTTCGATATGGTCTACCTGATGACGCAGGGCGGTCCGGCGCAAGCGACCGAGACCATCTCGATCTATATGTATAAGATCGCGTTCCAGCAGGTGCGTTGGTCCTACGCGGCCGCGGCGGCGATGACGATCCTGGTGATTATGACCATTCTCGCTTCATACGCGTTGCGCCCGCTGCAGGCGCCACAGCGCGAAGTCGCGTAGAGTGCCCGTAAGGAGCCGCTTGAGTGGAGAGGATGGTGGAGAAATGACTCGACGTCCAACCTGGCAAATCGTGTTGCGCTATGCGTTGGTGCTCATTGTGGTGGGATTGTTCACATTTCCCACCTATTGGATGGTTACCATGGCCTTCAAGCCCAAGGTCGAGTGGTCGACGGCTCACGGCACCATCTATTGGGTGCCGCAGAACCCGACCCTGGAGAACTTCGAGACAGTGTTGACCGAGTACCGTGGCAAGTTCTTCCGCGCCAACCAGAGCTCCGCGCTACCCTCGATCCGCAGCAGCATCATCGTCTCGATCGGTGGCACGTTGTTTGCGCTGCTCATCGGCACGCTGGCTGCCTATGGCCTCTCGCGCTTCTCGGTGGACACGGGTGATTTGCCCTGGTACATTGCCCTGGGCCGGCTTGCCTTGTTGATCTTGGTGTTGTTGCCCTTCATGGTGCTCTGGGCATGGCTGGGTATCATCCGTTACTGGTATGGCATCCTCAGCTTCACCCTGCTAGGCATCGGTGCCGACCAGTTGATCGGGCGGCTGCTGGCCCTCTACTATCGCGGGCCAACCGGCAGCCTGGCGTTCTCGATACTCCAGTTGCGCATGTTCCCGCCGATGGCCATCGTGATCCCGGTGATGATTATGTGGTCGGCCTTCAAGCTGATCGACACATGGTACGGGTTGGTGGCGGTGTATGGTGTGGTCACCTTCCCATTTGTGGTCTGGCTGATGAAGAGCTTCTTCGACGAGATTCCGCGTGAGCTGGATGAGGCGGCCATCGTCGACGGCGCCTCGAATTGGGGAGCGTTCTTCAAGGTGGTGTTGCCCCTGGCGAAGGGAGGCCTCGCCAGCACGGCGCTCTTCGTGTTCATCCTCAACTGGAGCGACTTCCTCATCGCCCTGTTGCTGACCACCCGCGACTGGCCGACGATCCCGGTGTTCCTCAACTCGCTGGTCTCCTCTGAAATCGGCGCTCAGCACGGACCCAAGGCGGCGTTGGGTCTGCTGGCCGTGATCCCACCGGTGGTCTTCGGCATTCTCATCCAGCGCTACCTGGTGCGCGGCCTGACCTTTGGTGCGATCAAGAGGTAAAGCGGATATGGCAAGCGTTCGTCTGGAAAATCTACGCAAAGAATTCGGCTCCGTCGTGGCCGTCAAAGAACTCAACCTGCACTTCCCGGACAAGAAGTTTGCCGCCATTCTGGGACCTTCCGGCTGCGGCAAGACCACCACGATGAACATGATCGCCGGCCTGGAGACACCCACGCGCGGTTCTATTTACTTTGACGATCGACGCATGAACGACGTGCCACCCGGCAAGCGGGATGTCGGATTTGTGTTCCAGAACTATGCGATCTTCACCCACATGACGGTGGCCGAAAACATCGGCTTCGGGCTTAAGATCCGCGGCGTGGACGAAGCAACCATCCGCCGCGAGGTGGGCCAGATCGCTGAGCTGCTGGAGCTCACCGATATGCTGAACGTGAACGCCGGCCGGTTGAGCGTCAATGACATGCAGAAGGTGGCGCTGGGGCGCAGCATGATCGTCAAACCGCGCATCTTTCTGTTGGATGAGCCGTTCAGCAACCTGGATGCCGCCTTTCGCGCCTATATGCGTGGCGAGTTGAAGCGTATCCAACGCGAGATCGGTCAGACGATGATTTACGTGACGCATGACCAGGTCGAGGCGATGAGCATGGCGGATAACATCGCAGTGATGGATTTCGGGGTGTTGCAGCAGTTCGGCACGCCCGATGAGATCTACAACCAGCCGGTCAACCTCTTTGTGGCCAACTTCATCGGCAGCCCTAACATGAACTTCATCCCTTGTTACTTCCGCAGCGAGGACGGCAAGGGCTACCTGGTGCAGAAACGTGGCAACGCGCGCATCCTGCTGGATGACCGACGTCGCCAGCTGCTGGAGCAGCATCCGGGCAACCAGGACTTAATTTGGGGTGCGCGACCCGAGCATCTCACGCTCCATTCCGAGCCGTCTCGGTCCGAATACCTGCGGGCGACGGTGCGCTTTCTGGAGCCCCTCGGTCCCAAGACGGTTGTGCACCTCGAGTTAGGGGATCAGGACACGATCAAAGTCATCGCCCACCCTTCCTATCGGGAGAAGGCGGGCACGGTGCAGTGGATTGAGATCAACCCGAAGTACCTGCACGTCTTTGATGCCAAAACCGGCTTTGCCATTCGTTAATCTTGGTGTGATCTCTGAGGTACGCTGATGGCGAACATCCGTCTTGAAAATGTGAGCAAGCGCTTTGGCCGCGTCACTGCGCTTCAATCCGTCAATCTGGAAATCCATCACGGTGAGTTCTTTTGTGTGCTGGGTCCACCTGGGGCCGGCAAGACCACCCTGCTGCGCCTGATCGTCGGCCTGGAAAAGCCGGATGAGGGGACAATCTACATCGACGGCGATCCGGTCAACGACGTGCACCCACGTGACCGCGACATCGCCATGATTTTTCAAAATCTGGCGCTCTATCCGGACAAAACGGTCTTCGACAACATCGCGTTCCCGCTGCGCGAGCGCAAGATGGCGGCGGAAGAGATCCGCGCCCGGGTGGCTCAAGTCGCCCGGATGCTGCACATCGAGCATCTGCTGGAGCGCAAACCGGGCAAGCTGAGCGGGGGCGAGCGCCAACGGGTGGCCATTGCCCGTGCCCTGGTGCGCACGCCGCGCGCCTATTTGATGGACGAACCGCTGGCCAATTTGGACGCGCTGTTGCGCCTGGAGATGCGCATCGAGCTGAAAAGGCTCCAGGAGCAATTAAATGAGACCCTCGTGTACGTCACCAGCGACCAGGTCGAGGCAATGAGTATGGCGGACCGCATCGCCGTGCTGTACAAAGGGGTGGTGCAGCAGTGCGATACGCCGGACAACGTGTACAACCTTCCCGCCAACCGCCGGGTGGCGACCATCGTCGGCAGCCCGCCGATGAACTTCCTCACCTGCCAGGTCCAGCGGATGGATGGGCAGCTCCATCTGGTGCATTCGGGCTTCGGCTTCCAGGTGGTCGGTTCTGACCATCCCTTGTGGGATTGTCTGTGCCGCGCGCTGCCGGCCGTCCGGGAGGTGCTGGTCGGGGTAAGGCCGGAGGACATCCGGCTCTATCCCGAACGGCCGACGGAGGTCATCGCCTTTCCGGCACGCGTGGCGGTGAGCGAGCCGCTGGGGGCTGAGACCATCGTCGATGTGCAGCTGGGGCGCGACATCATCAAGGTCATCACCCCGCCGACTCAGTACTTCGCCGAGAAGCAGGAGGTCTGGGTCGCCTTCGACATGGCCAAGGTGCACGTGATGGACGCCCAGACCGGCGAGCGGATTTACACCACCGGAGCGCCGGAACAGCTGCAGTGCATCCTGCCCGGGACGTGCGCGTAGACTGCGTGCTGTGCATATCCCTGTAACGCGGTACTCGCTTCGATAATGGTGTGCACTTGAAGTCGCCACCGGGATGGCTTGGATGCGCCAAGCCGCGCGTGAGCAAGCGGCAGAGTGCTCACTGGGAAGAGCGTTTTGACCTCGCACAGGCGGGGAACCTGCGGGGGTTGTGACTCTGTATCCCGGCGCTATTTGCGGTGAGGGATGGATAGGCCGGATCCGCAATCCGGATACCGCTCCCCGATGGTCACGGCGCGGAGGGTGCCGCGTGGTCGGGCACAGCGCTGCCACGCGGCAGGGAGATGGTGAACGTGCTGCCTGTACCGGGAGTGGATTCGGCGTGAATGTGACCCCTGTGTGCCTCGACGACCCGACGCACGATGTACAGTCCCAAGCCGCTGCCGTGACGCGGTCTGGGCACACCGGAAGGCTGGTCGGAAACTCGGTAGAACTTGTCGAACACCCGCTCCAGCTCTGACTCCGGAATGCCGATCCCGCTGTCGCGCACGGTCACGGTGACTTCTTGTGGCATAGCCTGCGCGGCTATGCTGACCTCGCCTTCGGACGGGGTGAATTTGATCGCGTTGTCGAGCAAATTGACAATTACTTGCTCCAGCCAGTCGGCATCACCGACTACGCGGACGGGCTCGTCCGGCAGCTGCGTGCGCAGCGTGATCTGTTTCTCCGCTGCCAGTAGACGCAGGCGGTGCACTGCACGCGTTATCAGCTCGTCCAGCGCCACCGGCTGGCTGCCCCATTGCAGTTCGGCATGCTCCAGGCGCGTGGCGTTGAGCAGGTTGTTGACCATGAGGATGAGCCGCTCGTTCTGCCGCTGGATGATCTCCAAGAACTCGTGCGCTGTCTCGCCGTCCGGCGGCTCATCCTCCAGCAACAAGCTCACCGAGCTCTGAATGCAGGTCAGCGGCGTGCGCAGCTCGTGCGAGACGATCGCCAGGAACTCATCCTGGCGCCGCTTTTCGGCGAGGAGCTGCGTGTAGAGGCGCGCGTTGTCAATCGCCACCGCCACCTGCGATGCGGCCACGGTGAGCAGGCGCTCATGCTCCGGCGTGAAGGCGTCGGGCCGGGTGTGGTCGATGTTGAGCACGCCGATCAATCGCCCCTGTACCTGCAGGGGCACCGCCAACAGGCAGCGCACTTCGGGGTCGAACGCGATATAGTCGGGGTACGCTTGGGTGTCGGGCACGTACAGCGGTTGCAGGGACGCGGCAACCTTGCCGGCGATGCCCTCGCCCAGAGCAAGCCGCGCCATGTGCCGCCACTCCAGCTTCAGCCCGGCCGCTGCCTTGATCTCCAGCATCTGGTCAGAAGGATTCAGCAGGAAGACACAACAACCGCGGCAGTTTAAGGCGTTTCGGATCGCATGGACCACGGCCTCCAGCGTTTCATCCAGTTGCAAGCTGCCGGTGACCTCTTGGGCGACCTGATACAGCGTAGAGATCTCTTCCAGCTTGCGGCGCGTCTCCTCCAGCGCCGCTTGGAGCTGGGCGCGAAAGCGGATGCTCTCCAGGGCTGCCGCGATGCGATCCGCGACCGCTTCCAGGACGAGAAGATCGAGCTCGGAGAACGCCTGGGGGGCAACGGCGCACGCTTCCAGCACTCCCAGCAGCCGTTCGCCGGCCAGCAAGGGCACCGCCATAGCGCTGCCGGCGCGGACTCCGCCCGAAGCATCGCGGCAGCGCGCGTCCTGACGCCCGTCCGGCACCAGGACGGGTGCACGCTGCTCCGCCACCCACGCAACCAGGGCGCCCGCCTCGGCCGGCGGCCATGGGGATGATGGGGGTGAATCGATTGCAGCGCATAAGTAGAGCGCTACCTGGTCATAGCCCAAGACATCGCGCAGCGCGCCGGTGATCCCCTCTGGAGCGGTAGCGGCATCGACCGCCTCCAGCCGGCGCCCCAGCTGCGCCAGGCCTTGCAGGCGGGCGGCAATGTAGGCGGAAGATGAGCGATTCCCCTTTGAATCTGCCATTGCTTCCATCGTGAGCATCCTCCCCTCTGCCTCTCGGATGACCCAAAGTCTAGCCCAAAGCGCATCCCACGACAAATTTGCCGCGAAATTGGCCCGAAATTCCCGGCTTCGTAATGTGATTCGTAATGTTCGCATGATAGAATGAAGACGGTGGGATAGATTGTTGGGGTGTTTTTCTGCCGGGCACTCTGTATTCCACCTTATCATCCTTTTAGAATCATCCAAGTCCGGATGGAGAAAGCATTTTCGGTGTCGGTCAGAGCCCAAAGGTGATTGATGGACCTGCAGGGATTGAGATTGAGGTCTGTCTTTATCACGGTCCTGAGTCTTCAGAGGAGGAAATGATGCTATCGTTTTCAGAGGTTATTGC
>QEXY01000127.1 GCA_003130875.1 Ardenticatenia bacterium | reverse complement strand
GTGAAACAAGAAAGCGATCGTGCAGGCGTTTGAGCATTCGACACGGATTGACACATATCATAGGGTGGGGTATTATGTTTTCTAAGCAAATGAAGGACGTCTTTCACTCGAGGAGAGGAGGCACTTCAATATGTATCACAAGGTCACGATTATCGGGCGACTGGGTAATGATCCGGAGCTGCGTTACAGCCCCACTGGAAGGCCGGTCACACACTTTTCCGTCGCCGCGAACCGGCGCTACACCAGCGCAGACGGTTCGATGGTTGACGAAACGGTTTGGTTTCGTTGTACTGCCTGGAACAAACAAGCAGAGACGATCAATCAATATCTTTCCAAGGGACAATTGGTTTACGTCGAAGGGCGATTGTCTCCTGATAAGGAGACCGGCGGTCCGCGGGTGTGGTCGGGACAAAATGGACAGGCGCGGGCTGGATATGAAGTCGTTGTCGAGAGGATCAAATTTTTATGGATTCGGGGCGAGGGGGCTGGACCATCCGCTCCGGTCGACGATATCGAGGCATTTCCCGATGCTGACGCACCGGATGACCTGATGTATTGAGACAGAATGAACCATTTGCACTCCATCGTGGAAGCGATTCGCAACGAACTTGAGATCAAAGAGCGGTTGCGTGACGAGACATTGCACCGTGCACGCCAGCTGACACGTTATTGTGCTCATGCCATTCGCGCCGTCCATCGCGGCGAGAAAGCGGAAGCGGAACAATTGCTCCAAGCAGCACGGATAGCAGCACAGGAGATGACAGGCGAAATTGCCGCTCATCCCGATCTCTATTACGCTGGCTATACGCAAGACGCGTTAAAGGAGCTGAGCGAAGCGCACCTGACATATGCGCTGATCACCGGTCAATCTATCCCCACACCGCAAGCGCTCGGGGTTGGGGCACCCGCCTATCTGAACGGCCTGGCCGAAGCGATGGGCGAATTGCGTCGCTATGTGTTGGACCGATTGCGCCAGGACGACATTGCCACGGGTGAACGTCTGCTGGAGATTATGGACGAAGTGTATACGTTGCTAATCACACTGGACTTTTCAGAGGCCGTTACCGGAGGATTGCGGCGCAGTACCGATACGGTGCGTGCTGTGCTTGAGCGCACCCGCGGTGACCTTACCGTTGCAGTGCGTCAGGAAGAGTTGAAAGCAGCGCTACGTGAGTTCAGTACACGCAGCGGATTGGCCAGCTCCACAGAAATGGCCCATAGTGTATCAGAAACAGTGGAAGCAGAGACGTTGTGAGCCAGCTCCGTCGATCGCATCATCAACCTGGCAGAGCTGAAATTGCAGCGCCAGCATCTTACGATGGCGACCTGATATTGCGGGCCAGCGAGGTGGGCTATTATGTGTTCTGTCGACGGGCTTGGTGGCTTGCGCGCGTGCTCGGATGCCAGCCTGATGATCCATCCCGATTGAGAGGCGGAATCCAGTTCCATAATTACCTCGGCTGGTCGGTTAGCGCAACACACCGTTGGCAAAAGATTTCATACGTTCTGATCGGATTAGGTCTAGCAGTCGGCATTTTAACCCTCCTGGGCTCATGCGGGACGGCAGCGCGATGAAAGTGGAATGGAAACGTCGTGTTATCGTCGCCTCTCTGGCACTGGTGACATTCGGTGTGTGGGGATTCGGTATTCAGAGTGGGATTCTGTGGAACCTGCTGGCGGGAAATCGTACGATCGCGCAACCGATGATAACGGTTGAGGCGACTTCCTCTAAGGAAGTCCAAGTTCCTGCGCCGGAGCCCTCGGCAACACGGATATCATCAGCACGCGTGCCATCTCCGACTGCGCCAGCTACCCGACCACCAGCAGCTACAACAACGCAACATGTCGTTGCGACGCACACGCCAACTCCGTCACCGCAGCTCACGCTTACGCTGCCCAAACGCGACGGAGCGTTGTCCACCCTATCTCCCAATATCGCATTGACGCTGACCCCGCCTCCGGAAGGGCGATATCTCGTGGTGGATCAGGACAGACAGGCGATGCTTGTGTACGAGGACAGCCACCTCATCCGCGTCATCCCTGTCAGCACAGGCGCTCCGTACGAGGATTCTTTTACCCCAGCCTGGCGCGGAGTGGTTGGACCTTTCTGGGGCAAGGCGAGATTCCGTAACAGCGACCTGTGGGCTGATTATATCTGGTATCTCTTTCCAGGCGCCACCGGTTCGATCCTGATCCATAGCGTGCCCTACGTGCCCAACGGCGATGAAAAAATCTACGATCGTCTCGATGCATTGGGGGTAGAGCCCGCTTCCAAGGGTTGTGTGCGTATCGCACCCAAGGATGCCGAATGGCTAGCTGCCTGGAATCCAGTGGGAGTGCCCATCGAGATCACACCTTACCACGGGGTGATCAAGCCGGCCGGCACGGCACCGCAGAATTAATTCTATCACGTACCATATTGCGATGCCTGATACGAACGGGTGGCAGCTAATAGGGGCGCTGGTGATGTTATCCCTGTTGCTCGGCGGGGGATGGCTCCTGATATACGCCCGTCACCGGCGCGCTGCTTATCTTCCAGAGGGACGCATCGTCTCCGCCGATGTGGAAAGCTTAGGAATGCCAGGTAAGCCCCTCTTCTCTAAAAAGTTTCAGTTGGTGGGCCAACCCGACTACTTGATCGCGACACGCGCCGGCCTCATCCCGGTGGAGGTCAAGTCAAGCAAGACCCCGCCCCACCCTTATCCCTCCCACGTGCTCCAACTGGCAGCGTACTGCTTATTAGTAGAGGAAACGGAAGGCCACTCCCCTCCTTATGGTTTTATCAAATATCCCGATCGGATGTTTCAGGTGCCGTATACTCTTGATTTGCGGCATACACTGTTGGAGACTTTAGATGCGATGCGCGCCGACCTGATCGACCTCGCCGAAGTCCATCGCAATCACAACGAAACCCGTCGCTGCCTGGTGTGTGGATACCGCGGATCGTGTGGAGAAGCATTGGTGTAAAGAGAAGATATACTTGCGCTTGCAATGTCCGGCAGATATCCGCTTCAGATATCTGCTTCCGAAAGCCCGGTTGACCGATATTTTGGGACGTGCTACCATTACGTTCAGATCACCATCTCACCTTCCACGGAGGGACGTCGTCTATGCGCGCTTTAGTGACGGGCGGGGCCGGTTACATCGGTTCGCATTTGGTGGATGAGCTGCTCGCGAACGGATACCAGGTGACTGTCCTCGACAATCTCAGCACTGGCAAAATCGCCAACATCCAACACCACCTTGAAAATCCTCACTTTCGCTTTGTGTGCGATTCGCTCCTGAATGCCTCTTTGGTCGATCGCTTGATCGCCGAATGCGATGTCGTTTTCCATTTGGCAGCTACAGTGGGTGTCAAATATGTGGTGGAGAACCCCTTGCTTTGTATTGTCACTAATGTGCGGGGCACAGAGGTTGTGCTCGAATCATGTTACCGATACTGGCGACGTGTTGTGATTGCCTCTAGCTCCGAGGTGTACGGCAAGTCAGAGAAGGTGCCTTTGAGTGAGGAAGACGACAGTCTGTTAGGCCCCACAGCTGTCGGTCGCTGGTCCTATGCCCTGAGCAAGGCGCTGGACGAACACCTTGCCTTCGCCTATCATCGGCAAGGACTGCCGGTGAGTGTTGTGCGCTTTTTCAACTCCTATGGGCCACGGTTGGACCCGCGCGGCTATGGCAGTGTGGTGGCACGCTTCATCGGCCAAGCGCTCTCCGGACAACCCATCACGGTCTATGACGATGGTCGCCAGACGCGGTGTTTCACCTTTGTCAGCGATACGGTGCGTGGCACACTGATGACAGTCTCGTCATCCAAGGCGGAGGGCAAGGCGCTCAACATCGGCACGGACCGCGAGACCGCGATTGGTGACCTCGCGCAGATGGTCCGGGAGATCACCGGCGCACGTGTCGACATTGTGCACATCCCATATCGTGAAGCATATGGGCCTTACTTCGAGGAAACACGGCGCCGTGTGCCGGATGTGCGCCGGGCACGTGAACTGCTCGGTTTTGAGGCACAGGTGCCACTGGAAGAGGGGCTTCGGCAAACGATCGAATGGTTCAAACACCAGCTCGATTGAGTATACGTTCAGGATGACCTTGTATGCCCACGCGTCTCAGCCTCCTCTGCGATAGGGTGATCGAGGCGGGATGGCTGGCGGCCGTCGTGCTTGTCCCGCTCTGGTTCAACATCTACTCAGCACGCACGTTTGAGCCCGATAAGATCACTTTGATGCGCTCCATCGCTGTTGTGATGGCGCTGGCGTGGCTCATCAAGGTGGCTGAGCAGGGATTGGGACGAGCACGTTCCTCACAACCCACATCCGAGGCAAATGCCGGTTCTCCCACCTGGGTGCAGAGGTTGTTCCGCGTGCCGCTGTTGGCCCCTCTTCTATTGGTCATACTCGCCTATCTTGTGAGCACGGCACTGTCTATCAGTCCTACGGTCGCGCTTTGGGGCTCGTACCAGCGTCTGCAAGGCACGTACACGGCCTTGTCCTACATCGTGATCTTCGCCTTGGTAGCGTCTCATCTGCGCACACGAGCTCAGCTGGATCGCCTCATGACCACCATCATTCTGACCAGCTTGCCAGTGGGGCTATATGGGATCATCCAGCGCTATGGACTTGATCCGTTGCCCTGGGCTGGTGATGTCCAGACGCGTGTCGCCTCCACTTTGGGCAATGCCATTTTCCTGGCTAGCTACTTGATCATGGCGATTCCTCCCACCTTGTCACGCACGCTGAATGCAATGCGCGCTATCTTGCAAGAGGAACGGGTTAGCTGGGGCAACACGATATTGGCAGCGGTTTACATCTTTATCCTCGCCGTAGACATCATCGCGGTTATCTTCAGCGGCAGCCGTGGGCCTATGCTCGGCTTAATGGCCGGGATCTTCTTCTTTATTCTCCTGGCACTTTTGTCCGTGTACCGACAACATGCCAAAGCAAAGATGCCCTTTTTGAAGTGGATTGCGTTCAGCGCAGGAGAGGTGTTGCTGTTCCTCTTGTTAGGAAGTGCGGCGGGTGTCGCCGCCTTCGCGGTATTAGGGCCTGTTACCGTGGGAGAGGCACGCCTGGACCATGGCGCTATGATGGCGCTGGGCATGCTGGGGGGTGTCTTGCTCAACATACTGGCCATTGTGGTACGTATTGTCCTAAGCCGAAGGGTCTGGCAGCTATGGCTTAATTGGACCGTGTTGGCATTTGCGATGGCAGCGATTTTGGTGGCCATCAACGTAAGCGGATCACCCCTCAACAATGTACGGGTGGTCCCGATGGTCGGACGACTTGCGCAACTTTTCCAGCCCGGCGAAGGCACCGGCAAAGTGCGTGCCCTCATTTGGGAAGGGGTTCTCAATCTCATCACACTAGAGGAACCTCTCGGCATTCCCGGAGAGTTCACCGACCATTTTCACAGATTGCGCCCGCTGATCGGCTATGGCCCTGAGTCGATGTTCAATGCGTTCGCGCGTGTCTACCCACCCGAATTGGCCCATGTCGAGGCACGCGGCAGCTCCGCCGATCGCTCACACAACGAAACCTTCGATTTCCTGGCAATGCTTGGCTTTTGGGGCTTTATAGCGTACTACTGGCTCATTTTCAGCCTCTTCTACTATTTGTTGAAAGCGGTAGGCTGGGTGCCGGATAGCGCTGCGGGGCGTCGGTTGGTTGTCTTGATCGGTGTGGGCGGTTTGATCGGCGCGATCACTCCTCGTCTGGTCGCCGGCAGCTTCGTCCTTTCAGCCGTCGGTCTGCCGGCAGGCATGATCGGGATGATGTTCCTATTCCTGATATGGCAGGCATTTCTGGAACGCAGCGCTCCCCCTGCGAAGATTTTCCATGCTAACTTCGCACCGGAATCTCAACCCAAGCAGCTGCCGTCGGTGCGGACACAAATGGACATTATAGGCCAACACATCGTACTGATCGGTATCCTGGCTGCTTTGCTCGCTCACTTCGTAGAAGTGCACTTCGTTTTCTCCATCGCCGCGACCTACGTCTATTTCTGGATCTATGCCGGAGTAGTGGTGGCTTGGTTGTCCAGGGGATTGCAGACTGCGAGCGAGGTAGAAGTGCCTCAGATAACCCCAGAATTGGAAATAGGGACAAAAAGCGTCTCCGGATCCGTCAAGCGACACAAGAAGCGAACCCGTCAGCGCAGCGAGTTAACAGTGGATAACGCTCATCCTCCGACGCCCCGATCGGTCGTTGTCGAGGATTGGAGCACCTGGCTGGGCGCATTTGGGCTCGTCGTCTCGCTTATCCTGGTGGCGATGATCTTCGACTTTGTGACCGCACAATTCGACCTCGCACGCAACAATTTCAGCCTCGTGTGGATGTTCGCCATTACGTGGTTGGTTGCGCTGGCCATTGGGTTGGGCGAAGTTACCACGCGCCTTCAGATCTGGCAGACACCTGTGCGCCTGGGGCGCGCTGTGTTGTTACTCATCGCTACCTCGCTGGGTTATAGCGCGTTTTACGTGATCATCCATCGCTGGCAGCTTCATCCACGCGTGGTGTCGAGCAGCAACACGCTCCAATCGGCCTTCCAATCTGCCGAAGTCGCGCTCTGGCTTTATATGGTCTTCTGTCTCTTTGTATTCTTCGTGATGGTGCTGATCGCGCTGATGCTCGCCGCGCCGTGGTGGTCTCAGCGGCGTGCCTGGCAACCAGCGAATTGGTGGCTTTACCCGTTGTTGGTCATCGCGGCCGGCGCCGCCATTCTGTTCAAAAACGTGGATGTTGTGCGCGCCGATATCGTGCTGAAGCAGGCAGAACAATACCGCAGCCAAGGGCTCCATGAGCCGGCCATTGCATTGCACCAATGGGCAGTGGACCTGGATTCGGACGAGGATTTCTACTATCTGATGCTGGCACTGGCATATCAGTTACAAGGCCAGGATGCTCGGCTCTCTCCGGAGACACGTGCGCGCAGCTGGCAGATAGGGGAACAAATTGCCCTGCGAGCGCGCGAAATCAACCCCTATAACCCTGACAACACGGGCAACTTGGGACGCTGGTACCTGACTTGGGCGCAGAACACCCCTGCCGAA
Organism: Ardenticatenia bacterium; assembly: GCA_003130875.1. Taxonomy (GTDB): domain Bacteria; phylum Chloroflexota; class Anaerolineae; order 4572-78; family NAK82; genus NAK82. Next base: position 36,868 of record QEXY01000127.1, on the reverse strand, counting down.
GACCCTCAGCGGCAAGCACGCTTTGACCGGGCAATCGAGTACTTTCAAAAAGCGACCTATTTAGCTCCTCAGAATGTCATCTACTACAACTTATGGGCACAAGTCTACTATATGCTGGGGCGCTACCAGGACGCGGAAGCGATCCTGGTCAAGTCCGCTGCGATTGATCCGAAGTTTGAACAAACCCAGATGCTGTTGGGCGATACCTATGGTGCCTTGGGGCGTGCAGCGGAGGCGGCGCGTGCCCATCGCGCGGCCATTCTGATCGCGCCGGAGAGCTTCGCCGACCAGTTCTTCAATCAGCGCCTTGAGTTTTACAAAGCACATCCCGATCAACTTCAGGAGATTGTGGCTGCTTACCGGGAAGCTCTGATGGAGCGTCCCGATGATCCCAAGATATTGCGTATTCTGGGACGCCTCTACAGCAAGCTCGGCGACCGCGACAACGCTTTGCGCTTTTACCAGAATGCCCTTGCGGTGGATCCGGCTGATGTGCAAACAGCCATCGCGCTGGGCGACGAGTACGTGATGCTGGAGGACTGGGCGAGCGCTGTCGAAGCGTATCGGCGCGCGTTGCACATAGATCCCCAAAATGCCCGCGTACATAGCAACCTGGCGTATTGTTATGCTCGGATGGGACGTCTGGAGGAAGCCATTCAGGAGAACCAGATCGTGCTGCAGATCGCACCCGATGACTATATCAGTCGTCGCAATCTGGTGCTCCTGTACCGGGACACGGGGCGGATCGAGCAGGCCATTCAAGAAGCCCAGCAGCTCCCCGAACAGACACCCCAGAAGGAACTGGGACTGACGTGGATGTTGCTCGGAGAGCTCTACCAAACCGCGGGCAGGGTGACCGAGGCGATCACGGCTTATGAACGGGCTATCGAAGCCCAGCCCGACCTCGCCGGAGCATATACCACGCTTGGCGCACTTTATCTGGAACAGAGTCGTCTGCATGATGCATTGCGCGTGTATCAACAACTGGCCCAGCTCACACCCGATGACTATGCCGTACACCGTCAGCTGGCACTGGTCTATCGCGAGTTGGGGCAGGTGGATCAAGCGCTCGAAGAGGCTCAATTAGCGTTGCACAAATCTCCGGCGGAGCAAAAGGCTGATCTGGAAAAGCTGGTGGCAGACCTCCAGGCCCGTAGGGAGGGCAGTTCGCCATGACATTGACCACATTGTTGGTCATCTTCACCGCAGCGTTACTGGTCGCGGTTGTGACCACCCCTTTGGCACGGCGCGCTGGCGTCCATTGGGGGTTCGTAGACCATCCTTCTGCCCGTAAAATCCACGCCCGCCCGATGCCGCGTTTCGGCGGCATCGCTATGGTGAGCGCTGTCCTAATCGCTTTGCTGGTTTTCGAAGGCCGATATGGGATAGAGCAGCTGGCCAGCATTTTGATTGGCGCCAGTTGGGTGTCCATCCTGGGTGCGCTGGACGACCGGTGGGGACTGCGTCCCATCTATAAACTGCTGGGCCAGGTTGGTGCAGCAGCGTTCCTGATCCTCTTCGGTGTGCAGGTCTCCTTCCTGCCAGCCGAGTGGCTGAATTGGGCTGTCACCATCGTGTGGGTGGTGGGGATCACAAATGCCATCAATTTTTTGGACAACGTGGACGGTCTGGCAGGTGGCATTGTCGCAATTGCCGCCGGTCATTTCCTGCTTTTGGCGGTGCAAAGTGGTCAGTATCTGGTAGGCGGGCTCGCAGCAGCTTTGCTGGGTGCCAGTGTGGGCTTCCTGTTCTACAATCTCAACCCGGCCAGCATCTTCATGGGGGACACAGGCAGCCTTTTTCTCGGCTTCATAGTAGCAACGCTGGGGATCAAGCTGCGTTTTCCGGGCAACAGCCCCACCGTCACATGGATGGTACCGGTGCTGGTCCTGACGCTCCCCATTTTTGATATGACATTGGTGGTCGTTTCACGCCTGCGACGTGGCATCCATCCCGCCACGGCAGGCAAAGATCACATATCGCATCGTCTCATGCGCAGAGGTTTTACCCAGCGCGAGACCGTGATGCTGCTTTACCTAGTGAGCGGAATGTCGGGGATGGTGGCGCAATTCGTGACCCACGCCAACATCCTGGAAGCGTATATGTTGTGCGGAGCCGTGTTGATGTTGGCCTTGTATGCCATGTGGTGGCTGGAGCGCATACCCATGGAGAGCACCCCAGATCCTGAAAAGAACGCAAGGCCGAGCACCCGATCTCCGTCTGGCTAGGCAAGTTGACATTTCACTGCGACCCGACGAGTACACCGGCAAAGCCTGAGAGAACGAGGAGGCGACGTGTCCACTTGCCAAGATGAGAGAAAATGAGAACTCGAAAAACTTTTCAGCAACTCCCTTGCATCACCTTATTCTACCGAGCGATTGAAAGACTTTCCTCCACCTCTCACAATCCATTGCCTTGGCGATTCGGTGTGCCAGGACTATAATCGCCCTGACCTGCTTTATCGCTAGTTGGGAGGCATGCCTTGGCACGTTATACGCGCATCACCGGGATGAACGATGTGCTCTTTGAAGAGCAGCGCTACTGGCGCTACGTGCTCGAGCGCATCCAACACGTCACTGATCTCTATGGATATCGACGCATTGATGTGCCGGTTATGGAAGTGACCGCCCTTTTCGTGCGTGGTGTGGGCGAGGGCACAGACATCGTCGAGAAGGAGATGTATTCCTTCGAGGACCGCGACGGCACCATGGTGAGCCTGCGTCCGGAGTTCACCGCTGGAATTATGCGGGCCTATATTGAGAACGGCCTGCATGTTCTGCCTACTCCGCTTAAGGTGTGGACGACTGGACCGCTCTTCCGCCACGAAAAGCCCCAGGCTGGCCGCTATCGTCAGCACTCCCAGTTCGACGTGGAAGTGATCGGTGAGCAGGACGCCGCGGTGGACGTCGAGGTGATCAGCGTGGCGTGGCATCTCTTCCGCGATTTGGGCTTCCGCGACCTGCGCCTGGAGATCAATTCGACCGGTTGTCCGCAGTGCAAGCCGGGTTATGTGCGCCGGCTGGTAGACTTTTTCACTCCGCTGGCGGATCAACTGCCCGAGGTGGATCGTATGCGGCTGTGCAAGAACCCGCTGCGCCTGCTCGACAGCAAGGAGGAAGCGACGCAACCTTTGCTCGAGCGCGCGCCGCATATCATCGAGCACCTCTGTGCCGAGTGTGCCGAACACTTCGCCCAACTGCGTCGTTATCTGGATGTGCTGGAACGCCCCTATCGCATCAACTATCGCATCGTGCGCGGGTTAGACTACTATACCAAGACGGTCTTTGAGATCAAGGCTGCTGGGCTAGGGGCTCAGGACACCATCTGTGGCGGCGGGCGCTACGATGGACTCATCGCCGAGCTGGGTGGTTCGCCCACGCCAGGCATTGGCTTCGGCAGCGGAATCGAGCGCATCGTACTGGCAATGCGCCAGCTGAATTTACCGGTGCCGGAGGAGGTCACGCCACAGGTTATGGTGTGCTACCTGGGCGAGACGGCCAAGCTGACGGCAGTACGCCTGGTGGAGCAGTTGCGTGATGCGGGCATCCGCAGCGTGCTGGCATTTGGCGACCGAAGTCTGAAAGCGCAGTTGAAGCATGCCGACCGCATCGGGGCAGCCTATGCGGTCATCCTGGGGGAGGAGGAGATTCAGGCAGGCGGGGCGACAGTGCGTGCGATGGCACAGGGCAGCCAAGCGGTAGTGGCGCTGAACCAGCTGGACAGCTGGCTGCGCATGGCGTTAGCGAGTGAAGCCAGCCCCGCCATGGCATAAGGTCATACGCACATAGACGTTGTTGGCTTGTGCCGCGTTGCGGCCTAGTCTGGAGTGCCAGGGAAAGGAATACACTCGCTCTATAGAGATGTGCTCGCCCTCGTTTGGAGGTGTTCGAAAAGTCCCGGAGCTATTCAGAGTTTAGCAGGGAAATGAGATGATGAAGAGAGTAATTTAAGGATTTTTCAACATCTCCATTATCGCGGAGGGTGTTGAAAAAGTCCCTTGACCGCTCAGATTTTCATAGGAAAATGGGCCAATAAAGCGGGTAACTAAAGAGTTTTTCAACACTCTCAATCGCGTGTACTTGCCCCATGAGCCAGTTTGTGCTATAATTTAAGTAGTTTAAGCAGTGGCCCTTTTCTATCTGGGGCGTCTCGTCGGCCACGTAGCCATCATATTTGCATAAGGAAGGAGGTGAGACAAAGGGGCGAAAAGCGTAAATGCCGCGCATCTATGGACTTGGGAAATCCGCTGCATGGGGTTGGGGATTACTCACCATGGGCGGACGGCAGGTGTGGCGCGGTCACCTGTATGATCTTTCCCCGAGATACATTTGCAGGACATTCAGTCGAAGCGATCCAGCTGAGATGAGTCAACTGACACTCACAGAGGAGGTTTGACAATGAAAGTGAAGCTTTCACATGTCCTGGGTCTACTTGCAATCCTTTCGATGTTGGCTGGCTTGGCGGCGCCCGAGGCGTTGGCACAACGTCCCGTCCCACCCGATGCGCAAACGAAGCTGGCCGACCCCAACAATCTGTTCCCCAACGGCATCGGCGAGATCGACTGCAAGGGTGTCAATCTGGTAGTCGGCACCCAGGTCGGCCCACAGATCGCCAGCCCGGTGCAGAACTTCTGGCAGCTATGGGGTGAAAAGACAGGTGGCACCGTCGAGTTGCAGGAATTCCCCTTCGGTGACCTGTTCGAGAAGATTCGCACCGGCTTCATCTCCGGCGCCAGCCCGTTTGACATCATCATCTACGCGTCCGATTGGGCCGGTGATATTATGGGGCCGGGCTACGTCCTCGAGGTGCCCCAGAAGGTGCAGGATCAGGTCGGCTATGACTATTTGATCCCCACTTACCGCGACCGCATCCTCTCTTGGGGTGGCAAGGTCTATGGGCTGCCCTATGACGGCGACGCCCACATGATGTACTATCGCCGTGACCTGCTGACTGACCCCAAGTGGCAGGCCGAGTTCAAGGCTAAGTACGGTTACGATCTGCCCGCTCCGCCCAACACCTGGAAGCAATACTACGATGTTGCCGAGTTCTTCAACGGTAAGGAGATCGATGGGCAGGTCATCTGGGGCGCCGGCACCGCCTTCAAGCGCAAGGCGCAGTCCTACTGGACCTACCTGGGTGTGGCCGCCGCCTTCGCCAAGGCACCGGATGATCCGGCTTACTTCTTCGACCCGGATACCATGGAGCCGCGCATCAACAACCCCGGCTTCGTCGAAGGGCTGAAGCTATACGTGTCACTCGCCAAGGTGGGACCGCCCGACGTGATCAACTGGGACGTGGGCGACATCCGCGGCAACTTCCCGGCCGGCAAGCTGGTGTTGGCAATTGACTGGGGCGATGTGGGGCCGTTGGCTGCCGATGTGAACTCCTCCGTCGTGGTGGGTAAGTGGGGTTCTGCACTCGAACCCGGCACGGAGAAATACTGGGATAGCCGTCGCGGTGAGTGGGTCGATGCCACCAAGGTGACAGGCAACCTCAACCAGGCGCCCTTCCTGGCCTTCGGCGGTTGGGTGCAGTCGGTTACCAAGACGACCAAGAACCCTGAGTGCGCCTTCGATTTCGCCGCCTTCATGGGCAATCAGAACATGAGCCAGCTGCTCGTAACCTATCCTGGCTCGGGCGTCAACCCGCACTTCTTCAGCGACCTGAACAACTTGGAGCCGTGGCTGAAGATCGGCATGACCGAGCAGGAGGCGAGTGAGTACCTCAACGCCGTGCGCGATATCATCAACCATCCCAACGCGGTGGTGGACCTGCGCATCACCGGCGCTGCGGAGTACTTCGACGCGCTCGACACTCAGCTGGCCCGTGCCGTCGCCGGCGAGGTCGACCCGCAGACCGCGCTGGACGAGGTGGCCAAGCAGTGGAATGCCATCACCGACCGCCTGGGCCGCGAGCAGCAGAAGAAGCAATATCGGGAGATGTTGGGCCTGCCCACCGAATAATCCATCGGAGCACCCGCATCTTCTTCCGAAGGTAACATCCATGCGTCATTCCCCCTCCCCACCGAGGGAGGGGGAATGCATTTAATCCTTAAAGTTGTGATATAGGCCATCTTATGTATCATAGTGTTACCTAGAACTTTCAACCTGCGGGGGTGTTTATGTCCACGGATGTAGCTGGCCAGTTGGCCAAAGTTTCTGCTCCGCGTGAGACGGTACGGGCAGCACGCCTCTCCTCTGATCCCAGCAAGCACATCTTCCTGTTGCCGGCGGTAATCCTTATCCTGCTCTTTTCGCTCTTCCCTTTATTCTTCTCCCTGGCACTCGCCTTTCTCAGCTGGGATCTAAGCCGCTTGACCGGTGGCGTGCGCTTTATTGGATTTGAGAACTTCGTCACACTGGTCAATGATGCCCGTTTCTGGAATACCGCGCGCGTCACTCTCACCTTCGTCGTGGGGGCGGTGTCGCTGGAATACCTGGTGGGTCTGGGGGTAGCTCTGTTGCTCAACCAGGACATCCGCTTCCGTCGCTTCTTCCGGGTGGTCTTCCTGATGCCTATGATGTTGACTCCTGCGGCCGTGGCTTATGCCGGCCGCATGCTGTTTAACGAGGGGCAGGGGCCGATCAATCACATCATCAAATTGCTCGGTGGGCCGCAGATCCCCTGGTTCAGCAACCCTTCGCTGGCGCTGCCCTCCCTGATCCTGGTGGATACATGGGAATGGACGCCCTTCATGATGATCGTGCTGCTCGCCGGTCTGCAGTCTCTTCCTCCGGAGGTATATGAAGCGGCGCGGGTCGATGGGGCGAACGACTGGCAGATCTTCCGCCATATCACCTTCCCTATGCTGGCGCCGGTCTCGGTCACGGTCATCCTGATACGGGCGCTGGAGGCGTTCAAGCTGTTCGACATCGTCACGGTGATGACAGGAGGTGGCCCGGGCACCGCCACCGAACCGGTTACCCTGTATGCCTATCTGGTGGGGATGAAAAACGGCAACCTGGGCTATGCCTCGGCCATTGCCTACTCTCTGCTCATTATGGTGGTAATCAGCTCAACTTTGTTCTTGAAATTAGTACGCCAACGCGCCATACAGGCAGCCGAGTGAGGTGTAGCGATGCAAATGACAATGCGCCAGACGCGACGCATCAAACTGGGAATCACCTACCTGCTCTTGGCCATATGGACGGTGGTATGTCTGTTTCCGATTTATTGGCTGGTGATCACCTCGGTCAAGCTGCCGGTCGCCGTCTTCCAAGGGCCAACTTACTTCCCATGGATCGACTTCCAGCCGACGCTCAACGCCTGGAAATATCTGCTGGTTGGTCCGATGCAGAACCAGGTGATCCGCAGCTGGCTCAACAGCGCCATTATGGCGCCTACCAGCGCAGCACTGGCAGTGGGGATCGGCTCACTGGCCGGCTATGCCCTCACCCGCTTCAACTACTTTATACCAGTGCTCAAATGGCGCAACAACGACATCGCCTTCTGGATCATTTCCCAGCGCATGCTCCCGCCGGTGGTGGTGATCCTGCCCTATCTGATTATGTACCGCGTGCTGGGGCTGGTAGACACCCACGCCGGTATGATCCTAATCTACACGGTGTTCAACTTGCCCTTTGCCGTCTGGATTATGCGCGACTTCTTCGCCAACCTGCCCCGCGACCTGGAGGAGAGCGCCCTAATTGACGGCGCCTCGCGTCTGCAGGCGTTTCGCCTGATCGTCCTGCCGCTCTCCTCGCCGGGCCTGATCGCCACCTTCCTGTTCTGTATGATGTTCTCATGGAACGACTACTTGTTTGCTCTGATGTTGACCTTCAGCCGTGCGACGACGATGCCTATGTTCGTCGCCGGCGCGGGAAGTCAGTCCTATGGCCCCCAATGGTGGTTTCTTTCGGCGCTGTCCTTGCTCACCATCGCGCCGATGATCGTGATCGCGCTGCTGATCGAGCGCTACATCACACGCGGGTTGATCGTCGGGGCCATTAAATAGCCAAATGCACGGGTGCACTTGTCCTTCCCACCAAACGAGGTTCTCCGATGAAGCGCTATATCCTGGCTCATGACCTGGGCACTACTGGCAACAAAGCCACCCTCTTCGACGCCGAAGGCACTATGTTGGCCAGTGCTTTCAGCGGTTACGAAACCTTCCATCCCTATGGCCACTGGGCGGAACAGGAGCCCGAGGATTGGTGGCGCGCGGTGATCGAGACGACCCAGAAACTATTGGCCGACGCCCGGGTGGCGCCCCAAGATGTGGCCGTCATCGGCTTCAGCGGTCAGATGATGGGCTGCCTGCCGGTCGATGCGCACGGACGTCCATTGCGGCGCTGCATCATCTGGGCCGACCAACGCGCAGTGGAACAGGCCGACCGTCTGGCGGCTGCATTGGGCGAGGAGCAGGTTTATCGCATCACCGGTCACCGTATCAGCCCCACCTACAGCGGCGCCAAGATCATGTGGGTGCGCGACCATGAGCCGGATGTGTTCGCCCAGGCGTACAAGTTCTTGCACGTAAAGGATTTCGTCGCTATGCGGATGACAGGCGCCTTCGTCACCGACCGCTCCGATGCCAGTGGCATGAACCTCTATCATCTCGAAGAGGGGCGCTGGTCGCACACGATTCTGGAGGCAGTGCAGCTGGACGAAGGGCTGTTGCCTGAAGTGCACGATTCCACCGATGTGGTGGGCGAGCTGACCGCGGCGGCGGCGGAGGCGCTCGGCCTGGTACCGGGCATTCCGGTGGTCATCGGCGGGGGAGATGGCGCCAGCGCGGCGGTGGGCGCCGGCGCCATCGAGGAGGGCCCTGCTTATAACTATATCGGCGCCTCGTCGTGGATTTCCTTTGCCAGCCGTCGCCCTATCTACGACGCTGGTCGGCGCATTTTCAATTGGGCACACATGGTGCCGGGCATGTTCCTGCCTTGCGGTACCATGCAAGCCGCTGGCGGCTCCTACCAGTGGCTGCGCCGTCAGGTGTGCTGGTATGAGGCGAAGGAAGCCGAACAGAAGCGTATGGATGTGTATGAAGTGATGAACCAGCGCGCGGAACAGAGCCCGCCGGGCGCGCACGGATTGATCTTCCTACCCTATCTGCAAGGCGAACGCAGTCCGCACTGGAATCCCAAGGCGCGCGGTGGTTTCATCGGCCTGCAAATTACGCACACCCGCGCTGATATGATCCGTGCCGTGTTGGAGGGCATCAGCATGAATCTGCGTACCATCCTGCTCTCCTTCTTGGAAGCCGGGGCGCGCATTGACGAGGTGACGGTGATCGGCGGTGGCGCCAAGGGGAAGCTGTGGCGACAGATCCTCGCTGATGTGTACGGGCGACCGGTGCTGCGGCCGCGACTGCTCGAGGAGGCAACCTCGCTAGGCGCGGCGGTGGCTGCTGGCGTCGGTGTGGGGCTCTTCCGCGACTTCAATGTTGTCCATGAGCTGCTCGAAATCGTCGACCGTCACACCCCCAGTCCGGATGCCCAGGCAGTCTACGAACATCTATATCCCGTCTTCCTGGCAGCCTATGATGCGCTGGTGCCCGTCTTCGATCGACTACACACACTGAGCATCCGCAACGCATAACCCGTAGTCACATTATCAGAAGAGGAGAGGGATCCGATGCAATATCGTTTTCTGGGACGTACTGGCCTCAAAGTATCCGAGCTGTGTTTGGGCACCCAGACCTTTGGCTGGGGCGCAGATGAGGCGACAGCCCATGCCCTGGCAGACCGCTTCGTCGCCGCCGGTGGCAATTTCTTCGACACGTCCAATATTTACAACAAAGGCATGTCCGAGACGATGCTCGGCAACTGGCTCAAGAAGCGCGGCAACCGTTCCCGGATGGTGATCGCCACGAAGGTTTTCTTCCCGACGGGAGACGGCCCCAACGACACCGGTCTGTCACGCAAACACATTATGGAACAGATCGACGCCAGCCTGCGCCGCCTCCAGACTGACTACATTGACCTGTATCAGACGCATTGCTGGGATGCCTCCACACCTCTGGACGAGACACTGCGTGCGTTGGACGACTTGGTGCGCGCTGGCAAGGTGCGCTACCTGGGCGCTTCCAACTACACGCCTTCGCAGCTGATGCGCGCCATTATGCTGAGCGCGCAGCACGGCTGGGCGCGCTTTGATTGCCTACAGCCCGAATATAGCCTTCTGGTGCGCAGCACCGAGTGGGAGCTCTTGCCACTGTGTCGCGAAGAGGGCATCGGGGTCATCTGCTGGTCGCCGCTGGCGGGCGGTTGGCTGAGCGGCAAGTATCGGCGCGGCGAGCCACCGCCCCCCGACAGCCGTGTCGGGCGCGCCGACCGCTGGGATGACCTGCCGGAGCAACGCGAGAGCGAACGCACCTGGCGCATCATCGACGCATTGCGCGAGATCGCTGCGGCGCGCGGCAAGACACCAGCGCAGGTGGCGCTGAACTGGCTGTTACAACAGCCGGGTGTCACTGCGCCGATCATTGGCGCGCGCACGCTGGAGCAGCTGGAGGAGAATCTGGGCAGCGCCGGCTGGGCACTCACCGCGGAGGAACTGGCCCGACTGGACGCGGTCAGCCAGATCCCGCTGCCCTCGCCGTACAACTTCATCGCCCGCTACACGCGCAAACGCGAGTAGAGCAAAGCCATCCACTCGGTCGGCTGGTCCTGCTCATTGTCATGAGCAGTTTTTGGATCCGGCGCGGTGTTGTTGTGCAGCTCCAGTGGCATATGTTGCTACCCGCAGGGCTGAAGCCCTAGACTGGCACGCAAGCCTTAGCGGCTCTGAGCCGTTACTAGCTGTAGGATTCATCCCGCAGCGTCTCGTGGCCGGCGTGCGCCACTTGGTGACGTGAAAGAACAGCCCATGAAAGTGGTCCCGCTCCGAGGGACCGGACGGTCTCACCGCCAGAGAGCCGGCCACCGAACTGTTGCCACACTGCCTCTTTCCATTACTGATCGAGCAAGTGTTCCGGCGTCCGCTTGGAGCGAGGGTGTGCATCCGTCTTTTCTCGGATGGCGCTAACGGTTCTCCCCCCATACCACCTCCAGACGAGGACGGCCAGCTTCGTTCCAGTCTCCCGTGTCGGAGGAAACAAAGTACTTGCCGCTGTGGTAGGCCGAGTCGGCCTCATAGAGGGCCAGGCGCAGCAGCTCGCCGCGCGCATAGGCCCGTGCCACCGCATAGGAGACGTCCCACCGGCGCGGAACACCTGGCCAGCCCGGGTGGCTGACAAGAGGTGGTACCCAGCTTCCGCCGATGTTCTCATAGGCCAGTGGTGCGTTGTTCCAGGTGATGGTGTCCTCCTGCCAGTCCTCTGCGACGGTGAGCACCTGAATCCAAGAAAACTGGGCTTGTCCTAGACCGCCGGCGTTGCCAAATTGGTACAACGTCAACGTCGCCGAGATGATCGTCTTGCCGCGCGGAATGCTGTCCAGCGGGAACGTGACATAGTACTTGGCAAAGCAGGGCCAGTCGGCCACATCCGATTGATTCTGGATGTTGAAATCCGGAGCATGGCCATAATTTCGATTGCCCCACTCGTTCCAGATGTGATATTCGTCACCAGGGCACTGGTTGGCAATCGTCCCGCCTACATCGGCGTCGGGCACCAGCGGACTGTTCTGGGTGGGGCGGTAGATGACACGCGACCCGCTGGGGCGGGCTGTGGCGGTGTAACTCGGTAGACCGAAGTGCAAGAAGCCCCAGCAGGCTGGTTCGCTCAATGAGGCGGTGGACGGCCAGAATTGATCGCCGATGGGCGGTCCAGCGCGTGAGTCGCGGTCGTGGACGATGACCGCCATGCGCCAGCGCGTCCCACGTGCGGGTTCGCCTGTCAGTCCCAGGTTGCGAAAGGGGATGGTGAAGCCCATAGCCCAACCACGGTCGCTATCGCCGTCGTTGTTGAGAGCATTGCCGCGCCAGCCCGGTCGGGTCTGAAACGAGATATTGACCACCTGCCAACCGGATGGGCTGCTTCGATAGGCCGCTCGTCGCTCGGGGCTCGGATCACCGTAGAGCTGAGCCACGAAGCGCCACGTGCTGGAGGAAAGTGTATTGCCGCCGGCGGTGTCCAAAAGCAACGTGACCGCGTCCCACTGGGTCAGCGTCTGCCGTGTGGGTGATTCGTCGTACCACAAGGCACGGTCAAAGATGGCCAGATAGACGTAGAGTTCGTTGGCGTTGTAACCGACGCGGATGTCGGCGTAGTTCTGGGTGGGCGAAACGCCTCCGAACCAGGCGATGGCAGTCTGCTCGAAGCGGATCTCGCCCGAGAAGCGCGGTGCGTTGATGCGCGGAAGTGCTTCGACGTCGCAGTGGCTCTTCATCACTAGTGGCAGGTAGACCATAGCCGCGCTCGGCTGCTGGGCCGCAACTGGGATGTATGCCGCAAGCACGAACAGCAGCACCAGCAACACCATGCGCCCACAACATGCAACGCAAAAACGATGGAAGGAACGCTCAGGGAACACAACTTTCTCCTTTCCGCTACTCCTCGACCCGAATCTGCTCCGGGCTGGTGACGTAGATGGCCGGGTCACCTTGATACCAGGCAATCGTCCCGACGACTGCTACCTGCTGTCCGATGCGATAGTGCTGCTCCGGCAGCACGTCGAAGCGCACCCAATCCGCCCGACGGATGATCGCCTTGAAGGCGCCAATGTGGGGATTGGCGAAGCCCAACAGCACCTGTTTGCCATTGTTGAAGACGTAACGCAGGGTGCCGGTGACGACAACCATACGCCCGTCCCAGGCACGCGCCTCAGTGTGGGGGATGGTTGCCACGGGCATCACGTCCGCAGGCGGCGGAGATGTCACCATGACCACGTCCGGAGCGCTTGTCGCAGCCGCCGCTTGCGGATTGCCACTTGTCAGCGCGATGACCGCCCCGTCGCAACTGCGGAAGTAGACGTTCTGATTGCTCACCACCCAGGTGGCATATTCGCTCCAATAGCGGTCGTATACGTTACCCTGGTTATAGTAGATGTAGAAGCCGAAATCGTAGGGGCGCGTGTTCTCCAGGCCGCTGGGGCAGTAGTGTCCAGCGCTGAAGGCACACACGCCGGGATTGTCCTGGGAGGTGGCAACAGTGGCAAGGCGCTGGGTAGTAATGGGGGATTCAAAGCTACCCCGTGCCGCGGAGCGGTCCAGGATGCGCATAGCAAAACCAGCTTCCCAGTGGCCACCAAATAGATAATCGCCCGCCATGGAGACATTGGGCTGTTCATCGGTAAGCAGGTAAGGTGCCTCCCAGCCTGGCGGCCAGTCGAACCGGATGAAGCGCACGTCACCGCCCTGCAACCCGCTTACAGTGGCATTGTCCAACACCATCTCGCCAAAATGCGAGTCCCAGCGCGAATCGTAGTGAGCACGCTTGGCACGGATGATGGTGTATACCACATCCTTGCCATTCGCCAGGCGCTTGACCACCGGCTGTGGCCCCATGGGCAGGTAATCTTGGTCTCCATAGCCGCCGTGTCCCACATTGGCGATGAAGGGCACTTGGCCGTCGTCCAGATCTAGGACAAAGAGCGCCTGATCGCCAGGGTTCTCGGTCAAAAGCTGGCGCATCCCGCTGTTGGTCTGCGGCCAATTGCGCCATAAGGTCCCCCAATTCAGCCGCACCTTGATCAGCACATAGCCTGCGCCCTCGGCGACCACCGGCCAGCCGTAGCGATACTCGGGGCGGTCATCAGAATTGGGACTGCTGTACACCGGCCGGATGCGCCATTGGCGCGTGCCATCCGTGTTGCGGATGGCGTGTACGTACAGATCGGGCTCGGTAGCGATGACCACCAGATCGCGCGAAGGGGAATAGGCAGGCGGCACGGCCACTGTTGCACCAGCATTGTAAGCCCAGATGGGTTGCATCGTCTTCTTGTCAACCGCGTAGACCGATCCGCCCATAGCAAAGAAGACGCGGTCACGAATGAGCGCCGGCGGCATGGGCAGGTCGCTGGTCTGATTCGCGTTGAACTGACCGATGACTTCGCCGTCGCTAGCGCGAAGTTTGTAGAGCCGGCCGTTGGCTGATACGACGAAGACGGCCTGGGTGGTGGCATCGTAGGCCACGGTGGAGCGCACATCGCCGATGCCGCTGCGTCGCCAGAGTTGTTGACCGGTTGCCTCGCCGAGGGCGAAGACGCCGTCGCTGCCAGCAGCGATGTACACCCGTCCGCCGCCAGTGACCGGCTGGACGTTGCGTGGAATGGAGCCGCTACTGGTCACCTTAAGCACCCTGCCGCTGGCGTCCACACCGTTCCAAATCCAGCGCAAACGCCAGGGATAGCTCACCACCTGAGCGGTGTAGCTGGTGTGTTGAGCATCGTGAGCATGCTGGCTCCATTCGCCTGGTTGATCCGGAGTGCTGCCACCACTTTTGAAGATGATGGGCAGCCAGACGCGCAGCTCTGAGGTCTCATTCTGTTGCGCGGACGCCGGTGGTCCCAGCACGGCCAGCACACCCCCTTCCGGCAAACCCAGTGGCATTCCAGACAGAATCCTAGCTAACATCATGCCAAGCACTGCTCTGATCAGCCATTTTGTCATTCGCTTCGCCATCATTATTTTCCTCCTCATATCCATGTACCCCCACACTATTTCCGGCGGCAGTGCAGTCCGGTGACCTATGACAGGGTGTAAGCGCGCGCCGGGGTGTGGTTCCGCTGGAGGCCGGTTGTCTATGAACAATTACTGCAGGGACGCAACCTGCTCTGAGATCGATGAAGCGTCCAGCGATGCCAAGAGGTCGGGTCGGTATGACGGACGCCAACACGGACGCCAACCATATTGGGAAGCCTGCCCGCTATGACACCATCGCCTGTACATCCACTGCGTCGAAGAAGTATGCCAAGATCCCAAGTCCGTGTGCCCAGGGAAACACTACTTTGCAAGTCGTTTTAGCCTGGATTTTATCATAGCGACTGTTGAGCCTCAATGGGCCATAGGTACCACCCAGCACAGGAGGGGGGGTCGATAGAGGATGGATGTATTGGGGGATCTCACAGTGCGGATGAGGTTATGCATATGCCAAGGCATATCCTCGTCCGAGCGACTATTTACGCGCCCGAAAACGTATTCGAGTCAACTCCGAGGCTGAAGGTAGTGACGCAGTGCCCGCCAGTGCTTTGTCGCACTGCAGAGCACACCGAAACCGCAGAGAATTTTCTTCTTATAGTAAAAAAACAAAACCCTGCGTCCTCTGCGGTGTAAGGGTTTATCACTTCCTCAGGGTCACGACTCGGAGGGGGGCGTATCTAACATGGGAATCTTGATGCCATGCCGACGCGCAAAGGTGATCGCCTCCGGGTAGCCGGCGTCGGCATGGCGCACCACCCCCATGCCCGGGTCGGTGGTGAGGACGCGTTCCAACCGCCGTGCCGCCGCTGCCGTGCCGTCCGCGACGATCACCTGGCCAGCGTGAATGCTGTAACCGATGCCCACTCCACCGCCGTGATGGATGCTCACCCACGTCGCGCCGCCCACCGCATTGATCAGGGCGTTTAAAAGCGGCCAGTCGGCAATGGCATCCGAGCCGTCCAGCATGCCCTCTGTCTCACGATTGGGGCTGGCCACCGAGCCGGCATCCAAGTGGTCGCGTCCGATGACGATCGGCGCGCTGACGCGCCCTGAGGCGACCAGCTCGTTGAAGCGTAAGCCGGCGCGGGCGCGTTCACCATAGCCCAGCCAGCAGATGCGCGCCGGCAATCCCTGAAACGCTACCTTTTGCTGTGCCATGCGGATCCAGCGCTGCAGGTGCTCGTCCTCGGGGAAGAGTTCCATAATCGCCTGATCGGTGACGTAGAGGTCTTGCGGGTCGCCGGAGAGCACCACCCAGCGGAAGGGACCTTTGCCCTGGCAGAAGAGGGGACGGATGTAAGCGGGCACGAAGCCCGGATAGCTGAACGCATCGCGCACGCCCATGTCATAGGCACGCTGGCGCAGATTGTTGCCGTAGTCGAACACTTCCGCGCCCTTCGCCTTGAAGCCGAGCATCGCCTCGACGTGGCACGCCATTGCCTCCATAGCACGGCGCACATATTCCTGCGGGTCGCGCCGGCGCAGCTCCGCTGCTTCCTGCACCGTCAATCCAGGCGGGATATAGCCGTAGAGTGGATCGTGCGCCGAGGTCTGGTCGGTCACCACATCGGGCATCACGCCGCGCGCCAGCAGTTCGGGCAGCGCCTCGGCGGCGTTGGCGATCAGGCCGACGGAGAGGGGTTCCTGGCGTGTCAGCGCCTCCGCGACCCATGTCATTGCCTCCTCGAGATTGTCAGTGATGCGGTCGATCTGGCGCAGTGCGAGACGTCGTTCGGCGCGCCAACGGTCCACCTCAACGATCAGGCCGACCCCCTCGTTCATAGTAATGGCAAGCGGTTGCGCGCCGCCCATCTCACCCAACCCAGCGGTGAGCACCAGCTTGCCTTTCAAGCTCGGCCAGCCGCGTTGGCGTGCTAATGCGGCGAGTGTCTCATAGGTGCCCTGCAGGATGCCCTGCGTGCCGATGTAGATCCAGCTGCCGGCGGTCATCTGGCCGAACATAATGAGGCCCTGTTGTTCCCAGCGGTCGAAGTTCTCCTGCGTTGCCCAGGCGGGCACGATGTTCGAATTGGCAAGCAGTACGCGCGGCGCGTCTTCGTGGGTACGGAAGATCGCCACCGGCTTGCCCGACTGCACCAGGAGCGTCTCGTCCGGTTCAAGGGTCTCCAGCGAACGCATGATAGCGTCAAAACACGCCCAGTTGCGCGCCGCCTTGCCACGTCCGCCATAGACGATGAGGTTTTCCGGATCGCCGGCCACCTCGGGGTCGAGGTTGTTCTGCAACATGCGATACGCTGCCTCGATGAGCCAATTCTTGCAGGTCAAACACGTGCCGCGTGGAGCACGGATGACATGTGCCATTGATGCGTCCCTCCTGGTATCGCTTAAAGTGAAAGGTTATCAGTTTGTCCCAGGGGCGATTATACCCGGTGTGTGTCACGGGAGGCAATGCAAAGCGGTATTTTGTGTCTAAGCAGTTTATGCTATACTCTGGCGGCGATGGATGAGAGCGAAGGAAATGTATTGCCCGACGAAACTACTCCTGAACAGGTGCTGCCCATAACGCCACCCGACTTTCGTTCTGGCTTCGTAGCGGTAGTGGGGCGGCCCAACGTGGGCAAGAGCACGCTGATGAATGTCTGGCTGGGGCAGAAGGTTGCCATCGTCAGCCCCAAGCCGCAGACAACGCGTCACCGACTGTTGGGCATCTACACCGATGACAGGGCGCAAGTGATCTTCATGGACACGCCAGGAATCCACCAGCCGCGCCATTTGCTCGGCAAGGCGATGGTCGAGACAGCGACACGCACGCTCAAGGATGCCGACGTGGTGTTGTGTGTCGTGGATGCCAGCGAGTCGCCCACTTCGGAGGACACCCTGGTGACCGAGACGATCCGCCAGCACGCGCGTGGCCAGCCAGTGATCCTGGCGCTCAACAAGATCGACCTGCTGCCCACGGGGGAAAGTCCATATGCCTCCGCCTACGTGGAACTGGTAAGACCTACCGTCTGGCTGCCAATCTCGGCGACGCGCGGCGACTGTCGCGATGAACTGTTGCAACACATCATCGCCCACCTGCCCACCGGCCCGGCCTACTATCCGTCCGATCAGGTCACCGACCAAACGGAGCGCTTCATGGTCGCCGAGCTGATCCGCGAGGCGGCGCTGCACCACCTGCATCAAGAAGTGCCCCATGCCCTGGCAGTGGTGACCGATGAATTCAGCGAGCGCGACGAGCACACCACTTACATCAGCGCGACACTGTACGTCGAGCGCGACTCGCAAAAGCGCATCGTCATCGGGCAGGACGGGCGTATGCTCAAGGCCATCGGTCAGAGCGCACGACGAGAGATCGAACAGCTGTTGGGCAAGCACGTCTATCTCGATCTGTGGGTCAAGGTGTGGCCCAAGTGGCGCAAAAACGAAGCCGACTTGCACCGCTTGGGCTACCTTCTGCGAGGTGGAGGATAGAGTAGTCGACAAGGGTGCTCAGCGTTTTGTATGGGGTTATGTGCATTCGGTTGGGAGCCCGTCCTTTCACCTCCCCCTTATAGCGCTGCTGCAAGTACAACACCAGACGTCGCCCCTAGACCTGTCTTCTGGCGCGCCTGCATCACCCACTGTTCCCACTCTGCCGGCGTGCGGCGTGGTGCAGTGTACGGGCGTCAAGTACGGTTCTGCAGCTCTGCCGCTCACTCAGCCTGATAGCGCACCATCCCTCTGCGTGCCACCGGATGCACGGTGCGCCACGTTCGCGCCGTGGCGCTAGTGCTGCCCAACTCATGACCCGCGCACACCAACTGCTCTCTTGCTTTCACTAAGTGCATCATGTATCCTTCCCCATAGCCCGTTCGGCCATACGGTGCTCCATCTAGTGCAGGTATTGCCACAACCCGTGGATATGAGGAGCGCCGCCTTTTGTCAAGATCACCTCAATCGCCCAGCAACGACCTCCTGGCGCACGCACTACGGAGGGTATTGAAAAAGTCCCTTGACCGCTCAGATTTTCATAGGAAAATGGGCCAATAAAGCGAGTAACTAAAGAGTTTTTCAACACCCTCAACACCCTCTCTTTGACAAAATCTGCATTTTGTATTATAATGAATGTATTGTGCTACATACGCCGAATTCAAGGCGAGATCACAAGTCATCTACGCAGATTTGACAATCGTGTTCAAAGGCGCCCAGAAGAGGAGCGCCATTTTGTCATGCCTCGCGACGGTGCGTCTGGACTTGATCGGTAAGTTGAGTGAGGATTTTTTTTCATCTGTTTGGGAGGACAGCCGTGGAGGTAAAGGACTTTCGCGCTCTGCGCATCAGCTTAGCGTCACCAGAGCAGATTCGCAGCTGGTCGTACGGCGAAGTTACCAAGCCGGAGACGATCAACTATCGCCGTTTGCGCCCTGAAAAGGACGGCCTTTTCTGTGAAGTGATCTTTGGGCCGACCAAGGACTACCAGTGTTACTGTGGCAAGTACAAGCAGATCCGCTATCGTGGGATCACATGCGAGAAGTGTGGCGTCTTGGTGACTCGTTCTTCGGTGCGCCGTGAGCGTATGGGCCATATTGAACTGGCGGCACCGGTGGCACACATCTGGTACACGCGCCGCGTGCCCTCATACTTAGGGTTGTTGCTCGACATCTCGCGTCGCAACCTGGACCGCGTCCTGTACTTCGCCCAATACATCATCACCCATGTGGATGAACAGGCACGTGCCAAAGCACTGAAGCGTCTGGACGATGAGCTAAATCGGGAACGCGCACGGCTGGAGCGTGCGCGACAGGAACAGGTCGACGCATTACGGGCTACTCTGGATCAGCAAGTCGACCAGCTGCGAGAACGCGAGCTGGCTTATCAGCAGGAGATCGAAGAGCGCCAAGCGCGTGAGATCGAGCAAGTGATGCAGAGTGCCCAAGAGGTGCAGCGCCAACTCGAGTCTATGATCGGCAGAACGATGGAGGTGGTGCTCGAGTTTCCCACCGATGGGCACAATCCGCATGCGCCCGAGGTCCTGGTCTCGGCAGGTGAAGTGGTCACGCGCGATCATCTTACCCGCTTGAACGAAATGGTGGAAGCGCGACTGAATGCTATCAAGGCAGCTGCTGAAGAGGACCTGCTGCGCGAACGCGAGCGCATCCAGGCCGAGATCGACCGTCTGCGCTTTGCTCACGAACAAGAGGTCGAGCGTCTGAGCAACGAAGTAGAGCGCGAGATTGAGACGCTGATCACACGCCTGGAAGAAGAACGTGCCGAGCTCATGAGCATCCAGCAGATGCAGTTCCTCAACGAGAGCCAATATCGTGAATTGTCCGACCGATGGGGACACATCTTCCAGGCCGGCATGGGCGCTGAGGCATTGCGCGAAATTTGTGTCAACCTGGACCTGGATAAGCTCGCGCGCGAACTGCGCTCTCAAATTCGCAGCAGCCGCTCTAAGCAGATCCGCAAAAAGGCGGTTAAGCGGCTGCGCGTCGTCGAGTCGTTGCGCCGCAGCGGTAACCGACCGGAATGGATGATTCTGACTGTGTTGCCGGTTATCCCGCCGGACCTGCGTCCGATGGTGCAGCTGGACGGAGGACGCTTAGCGACGAGCGACCTCAACGATCTCTACCGCCGGGTGATCAACCGCAACAACCGTCTCAAGCGCTTGCTGGAGTTGGGTGCGCCGGACGTGATCGTGCGCAACGAGAAGCGTATGCTGCAAGAAGCGGTCGACTCGCTGATCGACAACAGCCGGCGTGGCAAGGCGATCTCGGCGCGTGGCCGACGCCAGCTGAAGTCCCTCTCGGATATGCTCAAGGGTAAGCAAGGTCGCTTCCGCCGCAATCTACTGGGTAAGCGCGTGGACTACTCTGGTCGCTCCGTCATTGTGATCGGTCCTGAGCTCGAGCTGCACCAATGTGGGTTGCCCAAGAGCATGGCTTTGGAGCTCTTCAAACCATTTGTGATCCAGAAGTTGGTCGAATACAACTACGCCAACAACGTGAAAGGGGCCAAGCGTGTTATCGAGCAACAGCGCCCTGAGGTATGGGAGGTCTTGGAAGAGGTTATCAAAACCCGTCCTATACTCCTGAACCGGGCGCCCACACTGCACCGCCTGGGCATCCAGGCGTTTGAATCTGTATTGGTGGAGGGCAATGCGATCCAGATCCATCCGCTGGTCTGTGCTGCTTTCAACGCAGACTTCGATGGTGACCAGATGGCGGTGCACATCCCCCTGTCTCAGAAAGCAGTGGAAGAGGCCCGCGAGTTGATGCTCTCCACCAAGAACTTGCTGTTGCCTGCCAACGGCAAACCGGTCGTCGGCCCCACCAAGGATATGGTGCTGGGTGTCTATTACATGACCATGGCCGAAGACGGCAAGCCGGGTGAGGGAAAGGTCTTCGCCAGCCTGGATGAGGTTGCCCTGGCCTATTCGTTAGGCAAGGTAGACCTGCACGCCAAGATCAAGGTCATGGTAACCTCAGGCGATGGCGGACGGCCTGAGCTAATTGATACGACAGTGGGACGTGCCATTTTCAATAGCATCCTGCCTGAGCGTCTCCGCTATGTGAACAAGGTGCTCGACAAGGGTGAGCTGCAGGACCTGGTAGGGCGTTGTTACCAGCTCCTGGGGCCTGAGGAGACGGCCCGACTGGTGGATCAGATCAAAGCGGTCGGATTCCGCTATGCCACCAAGTCCGGAACGAGCATCGCCGTCTCGGACATCACCGTGCCCAAGGTGAAACATCAAATCCTGGAGCAGGTGGAACAGCAAGTGGCCCAGGTGGAACAGCAATTCCGACGTGGGTTGATCACGGAAGAGGAGCAATACGTCAAGACGGTCGAGCTATGGACCCAGGCGACCGACCAGGTCACGGAGGCGGTGCGCCAGTCCATCGACGCGCAGAGTCCGTTGCGCCTGATGGCAGATTCGGGCGCCACCAAGGGCGGATTCCAGCCTATCCGTCAGCTGGCCGGTATGCGCGGTCTGATGGCCGACCCGGCAGGGCGTATCTTCCCGTTGCCCATCCGCTCGAACTTCCGCGAGGGTCTGACGGCGCTGGAGTACTTCATCTCCACTCACGGTGCACGCAAAGGTCTGGCCGACACAGCGCTGCGCACAGCGGACGCCGGTTATCTTACGCGACGCTTGGTGGATGTGGCACAGGAACTGATCATCAATGACATCGACTGCGGAACGCAAGCCGGGTTCTGGATCGATGCCGACCGATCCAAGGCGGTCGGCGAGTCGTTCGAAGAGCGCATCATCGGACGCATCGCAGCAGAGCGCATCGTGCATCCCAAGACCGGCGAAATCCTGGTGAACCGTGGGGAGATGATCGAAGAGGAGCAGGTACAGGCGATCGTGGATGCGGGTGTGGAACGCGTCTATGTACGCTCTCCGATGACGTGTGAGCTGGAGCACGGTATCTGCGTGATGTGTTATGGCCGCGATCTGGCGCGCGGTGGTCTGGTGAAGCTGGGTGAGGCAGTCGGCATCATCGCGGCGCAGTCCATCGGCGAGCCTGGTACGCAGTTGACATTGCGCACATTCCATACTGGTGGCGTCGCTAATGTGGAGGACATCACCCACGGGTTGCCGCGTGTGCAGGAATTGTTCGAGGCGCGGGTGCCCAAGGGCGAAGCGATCATCTCAGATATCGACGGTCGGGTGGAACTCGTTGTGAAAGAGGATGGCGCTCGATTGCTGCGCGTCGTCCAGGAAGAGGTGCGTCACGACGTGTACGAGGTGCCGGGCAACTGGGCTATCCTGGTGGAAGATGGTGAGGAGGTGCCGGCCCACACCCGTCTCGCCAAGCGTGGCGACCGCGAGCTCCTGGCGGAGCACGGTGGTATTGTGGAGCGGGATGGGCACAAGATCACCATCCACTGGACCTATCGTGACGAGCGTGAATACGAAGTCGCCTCGGCAGCGCGACTACGCGTCACACCTGGCGAAATGGTCAAAACAGGCCAACAGTTGACCGATGGCTCGCTCGATCCCAACCGCATCCTGCGCATTTTGGGACGTGAAGCCGCTCAGGCATACCTGCTGGAAGAAATTCAAAAGGTATATCGTTCCCAAGGTGTCTCGATCCATGATAAGCACATTGAGCTGATCATCCGCCAGATGACCAATCGCGTGCGCGTCACCTCGACCGGTGACAGTGACTATTTGCCGGGTGAGCTGGTGGATCGCCTCAAGTTCCAGAAGATCAATGATCAGCTTATTGCCGAGGGCAAGCGTCCGGCAACTGGTCGGCCTGTGCTGCTGGGTATCACCAAGGCAGCACTCAATACCGAAAGCTTCCTGGCTGCTGCTTCGTTCCAGCATACCATCAACGTGTTAGCGCAAGCAGCGATCGAGGGCAAGCGAGACGATCTGTATGGGCTGAAAGAAAACGTCATCATCGGCAAGCTGATCCCGGCCGGCACTGGCTACATAGTGCGCAAGCAAAAGGAAGCAGCCCGTGCTGCAGAGCGGGCGAAGCCACAGCTTGCGTCTGTCGGCCTTGGTCTTGCTCTAGAAGAACGTGCTGGGGTGCCGGCTGAGGTCGATGCGAGCGCTGATCTGGAAGATATCGGGGAGGAAACTGCCCTTGAAGACGACGAATATTGATCGATGGGCAAGGGCAAAACAATTCGGAGGAGAAAGGAGGTGAGAGCTGCATGCAGACGGCGCGGATGACGGTGATCCTCCGTCCAGGCGAATCGCAGGAGAGTCTCCTGAAGCGATTTCGCAAGGAAGTGGTGAAGAACCGCATTCTGAGCACTTATCGCAAGAAGCGATGGTATGTCTCGAAGGGCGAGCAGCGACGCCTGGAGAAGCAGCGCGCGATCCGCAAAGCACGACGCAAGATGCTGCGTCGTCAAATGAAACAGGCGCGCCAGGCGTAAGAGACCTGTTTCTCGAGATACTCAGATTTTCAAGCGGAAATGGAACGGGAGGGTTGATACGTCATCCTCCCGTTTTTTGCCGCAGCGCAACAGGGGCTGCTTCGCCCTCGTCATGACATCGCTATTGCGTTCTATCTTGCCGTGGGAGACTGAGAGGTGTCAGGGGAAGGTTCTGCCTCTGCCTGCTGGGCGAGAGCGGCCGCGATCGCTTCGGATGCAGCTTCCAGATCCTTGCGCATTTCCTCCACCGATATCTTGTTAATCGCGCGACAGGCTGGGCAGTGCGCTTGAAAATGGCGAATCGCCTTCCTCTGCGCTTTATTTCTCTGCAGCTCTACGCCGACCCACACCGGATCGAGCTCGAAGCGGCGGCGAGATCGGAAACACGTGACCCGTATCAAGAAAGGATGCTCCTTTCGCGAGATCTCCACCATATTTTATCATGCAGAGGTTAAAGAGCCCAAACTGTTTTACCAAAACGTGAGGGGGCTTCGATGGTCACCCTGGATCGCCTGGTCAGCTTTCTGGACACTTTGCTGGGGAACTCCCCCCAAGTGGGACGCATCGACCCGCATATGGCGAACGGATTGCAGGTGCGCGGACGCGACGAAGTGCAGGTAGTGGTGACGGGAGTCAGCGCCAGCCTGCTGTTCTTCGAAGAAGCGGTTCGGATGGGCGCGGATGCTTTGATCGTGCACCATTCGCTCAACATGCCGGCCAGCGTCCACTTCGATCGCATCTTTACACGTCGGCTGCAGTTCTTGCTCGAGCATTCGCTCTCCCTGATCGGTTATCATTATCTTCTGGATAGCCACCCCGAGCTGGGCAACAACGCTCAGATCCTCAAACAACTGGGTGCGCAGCCAATTGCGCCCTATACCGCGGATGGCTGGGGATGGGTTGGTGAGTTTGCCAGGCCGATGGAACGGGATCAACTGTTCGCGCGCTGTGGTGAGCTCTTCCTGCAGCCGGGAGTCCAATACCCATTTGGGCCGACACAGGTGAGGCGCATCGTAGCGCTAAGTGGCAGCGGCGCGCCGCGGGCAGGCGATATGGAGTGGCTGATTGCCCAACGTGTGGACCTCTTTATCACTGGTGAGCCGCGCGAATGGTGCCGCGAGCTGTTCCGCGAGGCCGGCATCAATCTGGTGGCTGCCGGCCATTACCCAACCGAGCGGCTGGGCATTATGGCTCTGTCGGACGTAGTGCGCCGCGAGTTAGACGTGACAGTGCACTTCGTAGATCTGCACAATCCGGTGTGACGAATTGGTGCCGGCAGAAAGTTCTTCCTCCCAGTGAGCCGTCCTCTGGGTAGTATGCGTCTATACGCTCATCCATCTTTTAGTGGAAGATCGACCGGAGCACCCAAGGGCACGTTGCTGGCAGCATCATAGACCACCACTTGTACCGAGTGCACCGGTTGATCCGTCCCAGGTTCGAGGACGTGCATATCACGCACATAGTCACCTGGCCGCAGCTGACGGGTGGGTAACAGCCCGCCCGCCGGCCAGCCGTCGTGTTGCGCTAGCCAGCGACCATCCGCTCCGATGAGACGCACACTCACAGTATAATCGAGCGGGACGCTTGCCGGCGCATACCAGCCCAGTGTCACCACAACCGAGTCATTTTGTCTCTCCACCTGATAGCCGACCAACCGCAGAGGAGCCTCCTCCCATGGTACACTCTGCACCCTGTGCAATCCAAGGGGCGGGGTAGCGGTGATAAGCTTCGGACCACGATACACCCAGGCATAAGGTACTCCAAATAGTTCCACCACGTGTTCCGGCCGTTGCGCGCGAAAGTAGCGCACAATCTCAGGACTGGGAGCCAACCGCTGCACCTGTGACACATAGAGCACCACCCAGTCAGCTCGCAGTGCCACGTCATTGGTATAGAAATTTTCACCGCTGCCGCGGAAGTAGGGTAACAATATATGCGCCGGCACCGCCGCCACATATGTCCTCGCCGCATCAGGCTGCACGTTCAGGTAGGCAGCCACCTGTTCCATCCCCTCCCCCCATCCGACCAACGTGGTCTCGACAGCACGCGGCAATCCTCCCATCATGGGATTGAAGTAGGCTAAATAGTAAGGATAGTGGGTTACGACCGGATAGGCGTGGAACGCCACCAGAACCGCCCACAAGCCGGAAATGCCCCAAATCATGAAACGGCGCGAACGATTTGACCACGTGATGCCCCATTCACCCAGCCACACAAGTCCCCAGGCTGCCAGCAAATCGAGAAACGGGAACAGCACCAGCAGGTAACGATCCTGCTTCTTCGGGCTGAGATTTGCAAAAGCCAAAAGGGTGAGCACGAACAACCCCATCAGACCAACGGACCAAAGGTCCATCTCCTCGCAGCGAATCTTGACATTGCGTTTCTGGCACAGCCCGATCCATACCAAGGCGACCACACCGATGAACAGACCGATCCAAACGATCGGCGTGAGACGAAAAGCGATCACATAGGGATAGAACCAGGGCCCTGGATCCAGAGTAGGCTGCCCCATGAAGAAGACCAGGTGACCCGCTTCCACCTTGTCAAAGGTTTCTTCGACCATGCGCTGCAACGTGCCAAACGGATCCACCCATAATGCAGGCCAGAGCACCACGAAAACTATACCAGCTAGCACACACCAGATGAACAGTTGAATCCAACGCCTCCTGAGAATGTCTCGGCTGCCATGGGCGTGACACACCAGCGCATCCCCTATGCCTACCCAAATGACAAAGGGTACAATAAAGGGCCCCGGCGACCTGCTCAACATCGCCAATCCACCCCCTATCGCCGAGAGCAACAAACAACGGCTGATGACCTGTTCACGCATGACGGGATCGCGCAGGTGCACCAAGAGGGCCAATACTCCCAACCCCATAAACACGGCCGCTGGCGCATCCGCGTGCGTCACACGCGTATGCGCCAGCACGAACGGGTCCCACGCCACCAGAAGCGCCCCGACCAACGCCACGCGATGTCCCAACAGACGTTTGGCAAACATGTATACTGCGACCGCATAAAGTGCACCCAAGATCGCGTACGGAAGGCGCGCAGCGCCGACCAGCTCGACAACATCGCGCTGTATAAACTGCATAAACGGTTCCGCGGTACCGGTCCAGAGCCACTGGAACAGCAGTCCCAATCCATTCAGCCAAGCAATTGTCAGTCCAGGATAAAAGTGCCAATAGGTAGAACGGAAATCTCCCTGCAGAAAGGCCGCTACAACGGCAGTAGATTGCCGAATGTTGAACGGTTCATCTGTGGTGAGGAAGAGGTTCAGTCCAGGCAAGCGGGGTGCCAAAGCGGCAACGAAGATGAAAATAGGTATCCCCCACTCAATTGCTCGACGCTGGGTTTCTCTTGTCATAGGAGATCAAGCCATGTGAGCACTACAGCATTCTCGCCACTTGTGTCATTTTGCACTGGCACCCGCTCACCCGTCATTTCGTCATACAAACCGACCAGCAATCGATAGCGATCCCGTGACAGCGGGCTGGGTATGGTGAGCTGTACCCCATCACGCAACCATTCTCCCTGTCCCATTAGATCACGCAACACGTCCACGCTGAGCCACCCTTCGAAGATATAATGATCCACCTGTGCGACAATTTCATCCTGTCCATTTCGCAGCTGCACAAACACCTTGAAAGGTCGTGGCACATCAGCAGTTAAAGGACGCCAGTAAAGTACCAGTGGCACTGAATTGTCGGGTGCCATTGCGCTCCAGTCAACGGAATAACCACCGAGCTCGACAAGATCGTCGAAGCGAGCCCGGATCTCCGTTGGGGGTTGCACCGGCACAGGGCGCGGGTACCGGTGACTGAGAAATACGAAGACACCGCCACTGCGATAAACAATGTCCATTTGGGCAAAGACCTGCTGCGTGAACAACGGATCGTAACGACGAAACAGACGTTTGCGATCGACCACAAACCACAAGCGCCCTGTCGACTCGGCCAATACCCGATTGAGTGCCTCTACCGATTCCACCGACGTCGCCCCCACATAACGGTCTACCGTCTCTTCGCTTTCCTCATCGTACAGCACCCGCGCTCGCCCCCCTGCCGCGTAGTAATCCACATGCCCTAGATAGAGATAAGCTGCCGAGGGATGTACCGTCATCACACGATCGCCTTCCCGCAACTGCTCCTTCACCCAGGCGAATGCCATGTCATAATCGCCCGTGCCCCGTGTTCCTAACCCGTCCCATGTATCAGAGCCCCACGCAACCACGATAAGCGCTACCCCGATGAGCACTCCGACGTCCGAGAGGCAGCGGGAACGCACCCTCAACCAGGATCCGGCCAGCGCGCCCAACCGCGCCAATCCATCAGCTGCCAACAGCATGAAAGCAGGCTGACACAGAATGAAAAGGTAGCGCGTCTTCCGCCACGTCGAGGTGACGAGGAAACCCAGCCCAGCAATGGTGAACAAGAACACGCATGCCAGAAACAACGTGGCAAGCTGATGCGGGGTGGCGCGCTTTCGCACCACTGTCACCAACGCCATCAGCACCGCTACGCTCGCCAACGCCGTCAGCGGAACATAGGTGTCCGCCGTGAAACAATAGACAAAATCGTCCACTCGCTCCCAGCTGATCCCGGGCGACAGAAACTTGCCGATTAATGCGGCAAAGTCGATCCATAGGGCATCTTTGCTCTCTTGATCCGGGGTCAAGAATGCTTCCTGACCGATCACCCCAAATACTAATGCGACCAACACCATTATAATGATCGCAAACCAGGTGAGCCCATCCCGTCCCAGGCTGGTTCTTATACTCTTAGCACTTGGACGTTCACCCCGAAGCCCTATCGTGATCAATATAGCCAATCCCCACATCGGCAGCGCAATAACGATAACAGAGTGAGAGATAGCAGCTCCCAGAAAACATATCGCAGCAGCCAGCCAGGTGCTCGCTCTAGGATGAATCACTACACCCCGAATGACGAAATAGAGCGCCCAAATCACAAACAGACTTGCCAGCGCATACATGCGCACTCGGCTGGACCAGAGGATCATCAGCATATCCAACGCGGCAAACGCCATCGCAAAGAACCCCGTTGCGCTTGAGGCGAACAGACGGCGCGCTACCACATAATAGCTGGCCACGGTGAACACCCCTATCAGCAGCGAAGGCCAACGCAGCAGCTCTTCCTGCACGCCATTGCTCAACCAGACAAAGGGTATCGCCAAATACGAGGTTAACAAGCCCTGCGGATACAAAATCCCAGATGGCAACACAGGCGCACCTTGAACCGCCGTCATCTGCGCTGCCAGCATGCTGATGTACTCGTCCACATGAAACACACGCGCCACAATCCGATCCACGCGGAGCAGAAAGGCCACCCACAACAATCCCATCGTGGACCAGAGAACTGGGTGACACGTCGACTTGAAGGGTCGAGGACAGGACGCCAATTCGTTGTTTGCTTTCATCGGATCAAGATGCGCTCCAAAAGCACGGCATTCTCTCCAGAGTTATCATTTCTCAAAGGCAATCGTTCCATGGTATCCAATCGATACATGCCCACCCAAACGGTGTATTCTCCCAAGGGCAAGCTTGACGGCAATACCACAAGATGAGGATCGATCACAACTTCACCCGGCCGCCAACGGCTGGTGGGATAGTCACCGTCGAGCGGTTGACCATCATGTTGTGCCACGGTGGTCCCCGTGGCATCGCGCAGATGGACGAAAACGGTGTAGTCCATCGCCTGGCGCGTGTCTGCCCGCCAGAACAACGTCACCATATACTGGTCACCCGGTGTGCGCTTTGTCCTACGCTCATTGCTATATCCCAGCAGATGGATCGCATCTCCCAACAGGGCATTGACCTCTACCGCTGGCGCCATCGACAACGGTAAACGCTCTGCTCGAGTTACGAACACCAATGCCTCATCGTCCGACCACACCCGCTCCATCTGCGTCTTAAGCACTGCCAACCAGTCACCGCGATAATAAACCGGCAGACGGACCGTGTCGGTTACAAACCAAGCGCGCGAATGTTCGTTTAGCGTGCGCATCAGTTCTTCTGCGGTACCTAACCAGGGTGCACCCACCCACCGGTCAACCTGTCGCTGTGAACGATGTGATGCCTCAGCGCTGGAGCGCAAAAGGAACTGCTCCGCGTCATCCTGTGCGGCGAAATAACTCACACGCCCGACCAGGAGTGCCGCGCCCGGGGTGTTCATCGTCATCAGCACATCTCCGTCCTGCCATGCGTCACGGACATAGGCAAATGCCTGCTCATAGGCCGGCTCCGGTGTGCGGAAAGCGACTTGCAAATCAAGCCACGTGCCATGCGCGTGGAGCAATATCAACACTGCCACCGCCAGCCAACCACCCATGCGCAGCATCCGATCTCCTGCACTACGTTCACGCTGCTCGGTGAGCAGTCGTAGTGCCACCTCCCAACCGACCGCAACTATCAAGTAGAACCATGGCAACATCATCACTAGGTAACGCGGATTGCGCCGCCACGGCTCCAGCAGTGTGATCATCTCCACAACCGGAATTACGCTGAGGAGCCACAGGTAAGGCGCTTGGCCGGAACGTTTCGGACGCCTTAGATCGTGTGCCCAGCGATGGAGCCAGAGCACCAGCATGGCTATGCCGCCCCACACCGCCACAATGCTCAGCCAGACATGATGCGGCACACCGAACGCGCGCGCCAGAAATTTCATCGCACTGCTGCCATCGAGCACCAGTCCGGCTTGATAGGTGACCGTGTTGAGCAACTCACGAGTCAGCTCCGCAGCTTCCATGTCCCCCAGCGGCGCTGCACCCAGTGGCTGGCCGAGACGTTTCACCAAGACCGCCAGCATCAACACCACACCCAGAGCGAGCGCTTCGGCCACTCCGCTGAGTCGTAGAAACCAAGGACGTCCATTGAAAGGACGTGTCAGCCAACTCACCGCTATTGCCCCAATCGCCAACGGCGGCACCAGGATCAGCGCACCGAAATGGGTCAGCAAAAGCGCCATCAACACAAGGAGCGCCAACCAACGCAAACGCCTATTCCCTACACCCCAGCTGCCCTGATAAACCAAAACCGCCAGCCCCACTGCCAACAGCTGAGCGAGGCTGTACATCCTTGCTCGTCCATCCCACACAATTGCCTGCGGAGCGATTGCCAACAAGGCTGCCGCGATCAGGCCAACGCGTACGCTGAACCAATGCTGGCCCACTCGATAGACAAGCCATACGGTCACCATTCCGATCAGCACACTGGGTAAGCGTGCCAACAGAAACAGCCCATTGTTGCCATAATCTTCCAACCAGTGTGCCAACCCCACCCAGGGCACATCCAGATAGCTGAACAACAGCCCGTGTTCATAAAACAACCCGGAGGGTAACACAGGCAAGCCACTTTGCAGGATGGCTCGCGCCGCCAAAATGGTGACGTACTCATCGAAGAAGAGATGGCTGTGCCAGGCATAAGCCAGACGCAACGCTGACGCAACCACCAGGATCCCGATCAGTCCCAGGGAGAATCGAGCTCCAAGGCATGATTTGGAAGGAGAGTTTGGCACATCGTGCCGCTTTTCCGATGGGGTGTTATGCATCCAAAGCATCATTCAGAACGGCGACTCCCGGCCTGTTTGGCTGGCGCTCGATGCACGGCTATTGAGTGTGGGAGGTTAGTGTATGGCACTCTTGCCGCATCTTTCCAGCACCTGGTGATAGACTTCTACATACTGGGCCGCAATATACTCCCAGGCAAACTGTCGTTCTGCTATGAGACGGCTCTGACGCCCCATACGGCGTCGCTCATAGCCATTATCGATCAGCAATGCCAGGGCATCGGCCAGTGCGATGGGATCTCGAGGGGGCACCAAGTAACCGTTGACGCTATCCTGCACCAGCTCTTGCAATCCCGGCACCTGGGTACCGACAATGGGCAAAGCGCATGCCATCGCTTCCAGCACCGTGTTGGGCATACCCTCCCAAGTCGTGGCCGTGACAAAGATATCGGCGCGCCGGTAGTGATCAGCAATGCGTTCGCGTGGCACCCAGTCTGAAAAATGCACGCGTCGTGCCAGGCCGTACTCCGCCACCAGACGTTCGAGCTTGGGCCGTTGATCTCCTTCTCCTACCAATTCGAGCTCAAAATCACCCACTTCGCGCTGCGATAGGATGTGCACCGCTTCGATCAAAGTCTCCACATTCTTAGCAGCCGTGAAGCGCCCTACATACAAAAGCCGCACCGGCCCCTGAGTGTCGCGCTGACGTGGCGGGGTGAACTGGCTTAGATCGATGGCGTTGGGGATCACCTGAATAGGGATATCGGGTGCAATTTTCTCCGCGTGGCCGCGCAGTCCATTGCTGACAGCGACCAAAGCATCGGCATCACGCCACAGGTACGTGATAAAGGGACGCAACAACCTGTAGTGTCGAGCAAAGCGCTTGACTTCATCCGAGGGCACATCGGCACCACGTAGAGAAATCACATAAGGCAGTTTATATAGGCGCTTGAGCAACCAACCAAGCGGACCATCTGGTACACCAAAAAATACGTGTACAATGTCAGGTCGAAATTCTCGCACGTTAAACAGGCAATACCAGGCTGCGCTGAGCAAAAAGGTGGTCATCTCAAATGTGGAGCAATAGTCTTGACGTTGACGAAAGACGGGCACCCGGTGCACTTCTACTCCATGGATGAACTCGACACGTTTCAGACCACGGATGGGCATAATCAGCTCCCACACCAATCCCATCGTGTGCAGAATGAAACCGGAGAGTAACAACAACGTGCCGAGGATGGTAAACCCGTGGTCGCTGATGTCCTCGCCCCAGCTGATCTTGGCATAGGTGAGGTATACCCAGAAACCGAAACCCAAGAGAAGGCTGACGGAACCCATCAGAGAGTATATTTGGGAGGGCCGCGAGGTGACCACCCGCACAATGTGCCCCATCTCGACCAAAGACTCGGCGATTTTCTGGGATGCCTGGCCCCCGCCTGCGCCGACCGGCGGAAACTCGTAATTGATAATCAGGATTCGCATCAGTCTGTCTCAGAAACTTGAGAAGTTCGAATTGCCACAGCGAGATACCTTTCGGCAGGAGATAATTATACACAGCGTGAAAGACTATGACGAACTCACGAGCCGAAATCCATCACCCCGCGGCTCAATTGACACGTCCATCTTTGCTATCTAGAACGGCATCGTTATAATTGTCACCAATCTGTACATTGGCAGATTAGTTAAGATATTGTAAACGCGAGCACATGACACCTCACGACTAGCTCAGAGAGGGAGTAAGAAGAAGCACCTGTTTCCAACTGCCACACACGCTGTTGTCCACCCACAGGAGTGCTCAAGAATGGGAAGCGTCCTCGTCCTGAACGCCACTTATGAGCCCATCAGCGTGGTCTCAATGCGACGGGCAGTTATCCTACTTCTGAAGGAAAAAGCCGAGATTGTCGAGGCTGCTGAGGCCGAGCTGCGCGCCGCGAATTTCACCATTCGAGTGCCGCTCGTGATCCGTCTGGTTTATTATGTGCGCATCCCCTACAAAGTCTCCTTGCCGGTCACACGACGCACTGTGTTGGCACGCGATCACTACACCTGCCAATACTGCGGACGCCAACCAGCCCGCAGGGATTTAACAGTGGACCATGTGATCCCACGTTCACGCGGTGGTCATACGTGCTGGGAGAATGTGGTCACGGCCTGTGAGCGCTGCAACGGGCGCAAAGGCAATCGTACACCGGAAGAGGCCGGCATGGCTCTGCTTTCTCAGCCGACGCGCCCACGTTACATCGCATTAGCACTGGTGGAGGGCAGCGATGCCCGCCAGGTATGGGATAAATATCTGCGCTGAAGGAGAATGGCTATGCCACCCTATCTCATCGGTATTGACGTTGGCACCACCGGAAGCAAGGTAGTCTTGATCGACTCAGATGGCACTGTCAAGGCCAGTATCACGAACGAGTACCCTATGTACACCCCCTATCCGGCCTGGTCGGAACAAGACCCGTCCGATTGGTGGACAGCCACCATTGCCAGCATCCGTCAGGCGCTGGAGAAAGCCGAGGTCTCGGCCCAACAGGTGGCTGGCGTCGGCTTGACCGGTCAGATGCATGGCCTGGTCGCACTGGATGCTCAAGGTCAGGTGCTGCGCCGCTGCATTATGTGGAACGATCAGCGCACGGCACCGCAATGTGCCACGATCACAAAGCAAGTTGGCATCCAAAATCTGCTGCGCTGGACAGGCAATCCTGTCCTCCCTGGATTCACCGCACCCAAAATCCTCTGGGTGCGTGAAAATGAACCCGAAGTGTATCAGCGCATCGCTAAAGTTTTGCTTCCCAAGGATTATGTGCGCTATTGCCTCACAGGCGGTTTCTTCAGTGATGTCTCAGACGCCTCTGGCACCTCTCTATTCGATGTCGGTCAGCGCCGCTGGTCGGAAGATATGCTCAAGGCACTGGATATACCTCGTGAGTGGCTGCCAGAGGTGACCGAATCCCCCGTGGTCAGTGCACACATCAATGCGGAAGCAGCAAGGCTGACCGGCCTGCTTGAGGGCACGCCCGTCGTCGGCGGAGGCGGCGACAACGCTGCCGCCAATGTCGGTGTAGGGGTCATTCGCGAAGGGATCGTTTCGGTGTCACTGGGCACTTCGGGAGTCGTTTTTGCTGCCTCCGATACGTATCGTGTGGAGCCGCAGGGCAAGTTGCATGCTTTTTGTCACGCCGTTCCGGGGATGTGGCACCTTATGGGCGTGATGCTCTCCGCCGCTGGCAGCTTCCGCTGGTTCCGCGACGCGCTGGGCGACACCGAAATGGCTCAAGCGACTGAAACGGGCCGGGATGTCTACGACATTCTGACCGAGAAAGCAGCCCAAGTACCCGCAGGTTGTGAAGGGCTCCTGTTCCTGCCCTACCTCACCGGCGAGCGAACACCCTACCCAGATCCTGATGCACGCGGTGTGTTCTTTGGCCTCTCACTGCGCCATCGCAAGCCCCACATGACACGTGCCGTCCTGGAAGGTGTTAGCTACGGACTCCGCGATTCGTTGGAACTCATGAAAAACCTCGGTTTACCCATCCGACAGATCATTGCGCTGGGAGGTGGGGCACGTAGTGCATTGTGGCGTCAGATCCTCGCCGACGTGTTCAATATGGGGCTAGTGACCGTCAACGTCACCGAAGGAGCCCCTTATGGTGCCGCCCTGTTGGCCGGCGTGGGTGCTGGAGTTTACCAGGACGTTGCAACCGCCTGTCAAACTGTGGTGCGCGTCTCCGGAGAAACTGGCGTCAGCGCGGCAACACCGGTATATGCGGATTATTACCCACGCTACCGTGCCCTCTATGCCGTTTTAGCGCCCGAGTTCAAAGCGCTGGCCGAAGTCGTTGCCCGTCATGCCGGCGGTGCATAAGGACCCCCTGAAGCTCAGGACAGCAAAATGGCCGGCACGTCACGAAGAGTGCCGGCCATTTTGTCTCTTGGATCGTCTCGCGCATTCGCGCACCGCCCCCTTCATACTGCTTTGAGCGCCTGATCCAGGTCGGCGATCAAATCATCGCAGTCCTCGATACCGGTGGAATAACGGATCAAGCTTTCGGGGATGCCCATAGCAGCGCGTTCTTCAGGTGTGCATTCCACATGGCTGGTAGTTGCCGGCGGTCCCACCACCGTCTCGACAGCGCCCAGGTTAGCCGCCGGATGAGCATAACGCAGGCGCGGCAAAAAGCGGCGCACAGCGTCGAAGGTGTTGTCTTTCAGCATAAAACTCAAAACACCGCCAAAGCCACGCATCTGCCGCTTGGCGATCTCGTGGCCAGGATGCGACTCCAACCCGGGATAAAACACGCGTGCCACCGCCGGATGCCTTTCCAGGAAGCGCGCGATGCGCAGTGCGCTCTCGTTTTGCTGACGCACGCGTAGGTGAAGCGTTTTCATACCGCGTAACAGCAGATAAGCCGCCATAGGATCTAAGGAGGCGCCGTTGATTTCGCGGAAATGATAAATCTGTTGAACCAGTTCCCTGCGGCCGCACACCACACCGCCCAATGCATCGGCGTGGCCGCCCAGGAACTTGGTAGCGCTGTGGATTACCAGATCAGCCCCCAACTGCAGGGGATTTTGATTGATCGGCGTGGCAAACGTGTTGTCCACCACCACAATAGCACCCGCTGCATGTCCAGCTGCCGCCAGACGCACCAAATCTACCACCTTAACCGTGGGATTGGTGGGGCTTTCGAGATAGAGCAAACGGCAACCACGGGCGATCTCAGCCTCGATCGCCTCGTGATCCGTGGTATTGCACAGGGTCACCTCCACATGAAAGCGGGGCAAGAACTCAGTGAAGATTTTATTGGTGCCTCCATAAGTATCTTTGATGGAGACGACACGATCGCCTGGAGACAACAGGGCGAACAGAGTGCTGCTGATGATACCCATACCGGTGGCTGCGCTAGTGGCTGCCTCGGCGCCTTCTAACACGCGCACCTTCTCTTCGAAGACCTGTACAGTGGGATTGGTATTACGTCCGTAGATGTGTCCTGGCTTTTGCCCGCGTGCTACTTGCAACCACTCATCCACATCGCGATAGCCGAAGGAGACGCTATGCACGACAGGCACTTGGGTCGCATGCTGCATCAGGTATTCTTCTTCACCTGCCCAGACGGACAGAGTACCGGGGCCGAGATGATCAGGTCGCATGGATCCCTCCACAGTAGAGCGAAGATAGAAAAAAGAAAAGTCTTGTTGGCGATGACCTACTCTCCCAGGGGGCTGCCCCCCAAGTACCATCGGCGCTAGCGGGCTTAACTTCCGGGTTCGGGATGGGACCGGGTGTACCCCCGCTGCTCCAATCACCAACAAGACTTTTCAAAAATTACAAATATCAAATACCGAGGGACAACGAAACGACGAACAGGTATTTGATATTTGCCAGCGACTGGAAGAATTCGGTAGTACCCTAACAACTGAATAGAACGCTTGAAGCGGTGCATACATCTCACAAGGTGAATAAGCCCTCGGCCATTAGTACGGCTTAGCTCAACGTATTGCTACGCTTACACTTGCCGCCTATCAAGCGGGTCGTCTTCCCGCGGCCTTACCCGGTTAACCCGGTGGGTGACCTCATCTTGGAGCGAGTTTCCCACTTAGATGCTTTCAGCGGTTATCTCTGCCCGACATAGCTACCCAGCGATGCTCCTGGCGGAACAACTGGCACACCAGAGGTCGGTCCACCCCGGTCCTCTCGTACTGGGGGCAGCTCTCCTCAAGTCACCTACGCCCGCAGCGGATAGAGACCGACCTGTCTCACGACGGTCTGAACCCAGCTCGCGTGCCACTTTAATGGGCGAACAGCCCAACCCTTGGGACCTACTCCAGCCCCAGGATGTGACGAGCCGACATCGAGGTGGCGAACCTGGTCGTCGATGTGAACTCTTGGACCAGACTACCCTGTTATCCCCGGGGTAGCTTTTATCCGGTAAGCCACGGCCCTTCCACCCGGTACCGTGGGATCACTAAGCCCGACTTTC
>QEXY01000126.1 GCA_003130875.1 Ardenticatenia bacterium | reverse complement strand
GGAGGGTGTTGAAAAACTCTTTAGTTACCCGCTTTATTGGCCCATTTTCCTATGAAAATCTGAGCGGTCAAGGGACTTTTTTCAACACCCTCATCGGTGAACTGGGTCATTCAGGTCAGTTTAGGGATGGATTCGGGTATGCCCATATCCGGAACGCTCACCTTTCGCTGTCACTGAGGATTTGAACCACCTGAAGCAGAGATTGCGCATCTCCTACATTGCCCGGAAAAACAACGTACACCAAACCGGGGAAACGGCTTTCTGGGCCGAGCTGCCATACTGGCACGCCTGGCAAAATCTGCCCCATCACCATCGCCCGCTTGACGTCCAGGCCATATGTGGCTATATCACTTGAAGTAATGCCACCCTTCGCCACCAGGTAGCGTGGTCGTGTGGAAATGCCACGCACAATGGACACCAATCCCTCTGACACGCGCTTTCCAACCTCCAAGCTGTGTTCGGCGTTCCTGCCGGTGATCAGATGGCGACTGGTGTACACCATAACATTGCAACCGGACTCCAGCAATTGTTCCGCCTTTTGTGCTAGATGCCTGGTCTCTTGCTGCCAGTGCGCATCATCAAGCAACGTTTCAACTGCCACCTCAAGGCTACAAACATCCGGACTGGTCGTAAGGGCTTGAATCTGAGCGGTGGTGCGGGGTACATAGCTACCGACTACGATCAGTCCACCCCTTCCAAGGGGTAGATCGAAATCGGCGCGTCGAAGCAGAGGGCGCGGAACCAGTCCGGCACGTACCTGGACAAAAGAGGCTGCTGTGCGATACAGAAATCGCTTCCCCAGTGCTTCCGCGCGCAGGAGGCCCAGGACGAACACTTGCAGGTCACGTATGCTGGCAGCGTTGACAATGCAGATCCTGCCATTCTGGAGCGCTGTCAACCGTTCGGTGACTCGATCAGGCCCCTCAAGGCGCAAATCTTCTATGCTAATAGAAGCCACCTCATTCGCGTGGACGTTGCCCTGGGTCTTTTCTTCCACCCATTCACGCAGGTTGGAGGCGCGGTACCCAAAAACCACGTCGCGAGCGAACTCGGTCTCGCCCGCCGGCACGAGCTGTTCTCCCTCAGCCACGTAATGGACATCATGAATGGTATAACGCCCTCCTTCGAGAAAGAAGGGGATGATCAACCAGGCGTCGAACTCCTGTTGCAATGCTTGTGCCAGCGCTTCGACCTCGTCTGGAAAGTGACCACGCAGGGTGGAATCGCTCCGACTGACCACCATAAAATCACATCCTGACCGACGTTTCGCCTCCAAGAGGTTGTGCCCGATCGTAACATTCAATGCCACCGCTTCCGCACAGGACAGACTGCGGGAGTTTGTAAGGATATAGAACGCTGGCAAGGTGCTCTCCAGCTCTGTACACAATGCCTCTATGGACCATTCCGTGAGCACCGGGATATCATGCACCGTCTGGGTGCCGGTGGGATCATCATCCAGTACCACCACTTTGCGCCGACTTTCACGAACCAGCGCGCGAATTTCTGGCAGCGGATCAGCCGGCCACTCCGGAGGCAAACTATCAAGCAATTCCTGTCGGCTTACCAAAGCTCGCCCCATCGCTTAGTCCCTGTCCATAAGATGTAGGCGCTCGAGATCTTGGTGATCGCCCTGATCTTGCCCATCACGTGTTCTGGCTCAAAGATCTTCTTCCAATTGGGTTGTAAAATGATCTATCCGGCACGCGCAGCTGCCCTTTTAGCTCCGTCGGATACCTGCGCATCATAGAATCCAAACAAGATACCCGTAAAGATGCCCAAATGGCCGATCAGGGAATCGCGCGCTGCCGCTTCCGGTATGCTACGCCTGAACAACTCGTTAAGGCCTTGCCGCAATGCCATCACTAGCGTGAGCGCCATTGTCTCGGCCATTGCGGGTTTTGAGCAGTGCCATTTGTTCCACAGTACCGCAATGGACACGTACCGCCGGTGTGAACATCGCGCACGCCAATACTTCCCCGCACACATAGTCAGCCTCCGATCCACTCGGGATTTCAGTGTATCTCCCAACTTATGGCACGAATTCGGGCAATCCCAGCCGATAGAAGCGGTTGGGGTTATTGTAAAGCCATCCCGCTGCGATCCCAATTGTTTCCTCTTCCTCAAGCCATCCGCTCTCTATCAAGTCCGCCAACGCAGCTGCTATGACTTCCCGCGCGAGCATCAGATGCGCGACGGAGTGCTCGGGCGAAAGGAAATAATCACCACCAAAGAGGTCATGCTCTGGACCTCGCAGGTGCTCATGGCAATCAACGACCGGCATCTGCGCAATGCGGTCCAACAGACGATTAAAGACAGGACTGCGGGGATGTATCATAACAATTCTCCAGACAGGCTCAGCTCACCTCGGAGGCGACGCGATAGGATTGGTATCCAAGCTACCTCGTGAAAGCACCTCACATGTAAAGCGGCAAGCCGTCCGTCCCGACATCGAATACCTCGATGGTACCGAATTCGTCCTCGGTGACATAGAGCCTGTGACTTCCCGGAGGGCCGAACACGCAATTGGTAGGCATCTTGCCCTCCGTTTTAATCCGCTGTGTGACCTGACCGTCTGGTCCGAGAACTGTAACGTCTCCTTGACCGAAGACAGTCACATACAGGTGACCGTTCGCGCCAAATTTCTGCCCGTCTGGGAACTTCATTGAAGCTGGGCTGTCCGGGTCTGCCACGTTGCCGAAGTACTGGCGTCCACTGATAATATGCCCGTCT
>QEXY01000019.1 GCA_003130875.1 Ardenticatenia bacterium | reverse complement strand
TCCATTGATAGCGCGGCCGATGATGCCGCCGCAGGTGAGTGGTAGGCTGCGTGCCCAGACTCTCCTTGGCGTGGATGTCCTGCACGTCCATCTGGATGAGGCGGAAGGGCGTCTCCACCTCCCA
This sequence comes from Ardenticatenia bacterium, assembly GCA_003130875.1. Taxonomy (GTDB): domain Bacteria; phylum Chloroflexota; class Anaerolineae; order 4572-78; family NAK82; genus NAK82. Next base: position 2,443 of record QEXY01000019.1, on the reverse strand, counting down.
CGCCCTGTGTGCCGGATCGACGCACCGGCGTGCGCAACGCGGCTTCCGCTGACCACAGCGCCGTAAGATATGCCGGATGGTGTGAACCGAGCCGCGCGTGTGAGCAAGCGGCGAAGATCTTACCGCCGAGCACGCCGGGAGCGCAGGGAATGAACAGGGGGAAAACCTCAGCGGTGTGTTTTGTGCTGCTCCCTGACGGTCGCGGCTCGGATGATATAACCAAGGTCTGAATCGATCGAAAGTCCTTCGGGGCATTATGGCGCGTTGTTGGCCGGGAACCACAAGTGCGTCCCCATCGTCTGAATCGATCGTTTGAATCAATCGAATGTCCTTCGGGGCATTGCGACATCCTACATTCTGCCAGTTCATCAGCGCGGCGATGCGAGGGGTGTCTGAATAATCGAGTAGTGACACGCGCGCCCTGCACGGCGATGCCTTCGATGTGCCGGAGGGGGCGTGGACCATCGGCGACAAGGCATACAACGACTATATGCAGGAAACAGCCACGAGGAGTTCAATCCGCTCGATGCGTGGCTTGACAAACTTCTGGCGCGTAAGGACTGGATGGACGGAGTCCACAGTCCAGGTGTCTGTTACCAGTAGTTCAGACAGCGGGTTATCTAGGGCAGCCACTGTCTGGCTGTCCCAGATCGTGCCTGGCTGAGGGGGAGAAGCGATGACGAAACCGGCATTAATACGCGAACAGGATGCTGAAATCGTTATGGAAGGTGGCGAGTGCGTGCGAATCGATGCTAATACTGGCAAGATCATTTTCTCAGTGGCAAGCCTGCCGGCAGGCAAGGAAGGCGCCCTGGATCCTGGTCACCAGGATGCGCACGAGATAGCGTATCTGATTAGGGGGCGTGTGGTGTTCGAGTTCCCGAATAGCACGCCTAAGTGGGTGGAGCTGCGCGAAGGTGATGCTGTTTTCATTCCCGAGGGTGAACCATACAAAGTGATCAATGTCGGCGAGGAGACCGCGTTGATCAGCTGGAGCCTGGCGCCTGACTTGGGGCGTGATTGGCTCACTAAGTAGCGGTCCTTCATGTTTCAAGCTTATCAGTAGTGCTCGCAGGCCATCTTCAAGTTAACCCTGTTGCTACCAGCGGATCTTCCCGATGGTGCGGTGCCTTCCAGCATTTTGTCATACAAGCAAAAAATGGCTATAATTTTATCCATTCGCCCATATATCCCTGCGGGTTTTTGTTTTGGGTTTTAGCCAGTGGATATATGGACATATTGTTTTGTCCATGTCAAACTCAAGGGTGGCGACTAGAGTTTGGAATATGCAGGGCACAGTGGAGGCTATCTTCATCGTCGCGGCGGGTGGACAGCCGATGCAGGCGGTCAACGAGGTGGTTGCCCTGGAAGGGTGTGGCTTAAAAGGCGATCGTTACTGCAGCCGTACAGGTTACTGGACGGGCATCGATGAGTGTCAGGTGACGTTGATCCAGGGAGAACATTTGGACGAGATTTTCCATCTGACAGGTATCCACGTGCGCAATGGCGAGCATCGGCGTAACATTGTGACGCGCGGTATCCAGTTAGAACAGCTGCGTGGCCGTCGGTTTCAAGTGGGCGAGGTTATTTTGGAGTACGATCGCCCTCGGCCACCGTGCTCTTATGTGGAGAGCATCACCGAACCCGGGATGATGCGTGCCCTGATGGGGCGCGGCGGCATCTGCGCCCGCGTGGTGCATGGTGGGAAAATCTGTGTCGGGGATACCATTGTTGCCCTATAGCGATTGGAGTCGCCTGTGACCACAGAGGAGGCTATCCGCAAGATCGCTGCGGTATGTCGCTCGGGAAACACGCTCAAAGAAGGAGGCAGGACAGGCTACCGCATTGGTAAGGTCTTTATTGATACCAGTGGATTGCAGCGCGGTGTGGTCTCTTGTCCTCGCTGTGGGGCGCTGATGGGTATGGGGAACATTACCGTGCGTCACGACGACGGGCGCGCAGTGCGCTTTAACCTGCGGCTGCTTCACTACGCTGAAGCAGGCCACCCCATCACATCTCGTGATGTGAATGCCAGGCTTCTGGTCGCGATTATGAGCGATGCTTGATTTTGATTTATGGTGGACTGGCTATCACCCGAGTGTCTGGAACAGGACGCTGTTTATCTGGGTGTCCTGACGGCATGGGGCATCAAGCCTCTCAGTCGGTTGGAGTACCCGGTCAGGCCATGGGTGCTTGCGCTGTTCCGGCAGATGGCACTTGTGGCAGCTCGCATCACGCGTTATGCGGCAGATGGCACCCGTGTGGAACATTGGGTGTTCAGCCGAGATGCTCGCCTTGTGGAGCGCTATCGCAGAAGGTTTGACCAACGCCCTTTAAGCGCTGAGACGGCTCACCTGGTGCGCACAGAGGCATATTATTTCGGCTACCCACCGTGTTGTGCGGAGGAGTACATTCGCAATCCCAATGCACCCAGCGATCTGCC
>QEXY01000125.1 GCA_003130875.1 Ardenticatenia bacterium | reverse complement strand
GGTCGTAATGCCCCGAAGGGCTTCCTGTCTATTCCTACCCCCATGACCCCCTCAGGGAACGGACGCTTTCCCAGCGCCCAGAGTGGGAGCATAACCGTCACTCCTCCTCCACATGTCCGCCCTAAACACGACATTTACCCCAGCACGCCTTCCACCGTTAACATTTTGCGAGGGCCTCCCAGGTTACCTGCGTTATCAAGCCCGTTTCAAGGCCCTTTCGCAGGGGTGCTCGCTAATGCCAGAATTCACAAAACACACCCACTACTCACCCAGTATAGCACACCCGCCACCGATTGTCAAGTCCGCCCCCCACCCCAGCCCTGCCCATCCCAGCTGCACGGTGGCTGGCGCCGCCTTCACTCCGCCTCGAGCGCGTAGCGCAACGCCCGCAGGCACGGGAGTGAGGGCACGCATTCGCCCCCACCCCAACCCTCCCCGTGGACGGGGAGGGAGCGCAAAATCGTTCACCGCAGAGCACGCCGAGACCGCAGAGAATATGGAAAAAAACCTCTGCGTCCTCTGCGCGCTCGGCGGTGAAAGAGTTTACCGCTCCCGCACGGTCGCGGCGCGGATGGTGTAATGGGAGAGGAGATTTCAGGAGAAGCTGTGCCTCTCCTGGCTCAACGCGCGATGAAGGAACTGATTAGCTGCGCCCGCGCGGTCTCCAGGCGCCCGGCGATCACACGGCAGATGCGGTTCATCAACGTATAACACAGCCGGGCATCCGTCGCGAAGAGCGCCAACAGAGCCGCGCCAGAGAACGCCAACACCGTCACCGGCGTGGCACAATGTGCCGAGGCAGTGTAGATGTAAGGCTCGACCACCGCCGACCAACCGAAGACCTCCCCCTGGGTGAGCGTCATCAGCAATTCGCGCCGCACCCCTTGGGCATCGCAGTCCACCGTCACATCCACCCAACCGTCGAGCAGGAGATACAACGTCGCGGCGGGCTCGCCCTGCCGGAAGATCGTCTCCCCCTCGGCAAAATGCCGTTGATCGGCGAGCGTCGCCAGCGCGCCCAAGGCCTGTTCCTCCAGCCCGGCGAAGAAGGACCAACGTGCCAGAAGGTCAGAGGTCACCATAGACGACTCCGGCCGTGATCGAAACACTCAAACCGCCCACGCGGTGGCGTATGGGGCTCCCTGAGACGCTGCCCGCTGACCTGAGGCCCCGAGCTGGCACGCAAACCCTGACGGGTTGCCGGGCTGCTGCCCGATTGAGTTAGCTTCGGAGCGCCTTAAGTTACCAGCCATGGGAGCGATCCCGCGGCGCCTCTGCATGGCTGCCGCCGGACCAGCCGGCTCGGTGCCCGTCCGGATCACCTGTCACGGCATCCAGCCCACGGCGCATCCCCCAATGCGACCCCACCGCGGACGGTATGGACGCACCCTATTGCACGTAAGCGGGCAGCGCTTCCATCCGCAGGTCGCGCAGGCGCTCGCGGATGACCTGGGCCATTTTCTCCATCATCAGGCAGCCGAACTGCCAATCCTCGGGAAACGCGCTGCGGATGCGCCGGCAGTCGAAGCGCACCACCCGGCAGGGCGTCAGCGCCTTGGCGCCGGCGGTGGTCTCATGCGGCGGCACCAGGCCCGACCAACCGAACACATCCCCTGGACCGACGGTGCTGGTGACCACCTCCTGCCGCGGCAGCTCCATCACAATGCCCACCTGCCCTTCCAGCACCAGGTACAGGTCGTGTAGCTCGGCGTCCTGGCGGAAGAACCAGTGGCCCGGTTCGACGCTCATCTCTTCCGCAGCCATTGCCAAGGTGTTGATCTGCTCGATCGTCAGCCCGCCAAACAACGGAAACCGGCGCAGCAGCTCGGGTGAGACCATCGCTCCCTCCTCCTTTCACATGATCCGCCGAATCCACGACACGCCCATCAGATGGATGGTTTTTCATAAAATTAGTCGTGCAACAGACCGACCGGTGGGATGTCAGCATCTGTGGAGGTCAGCGGGGTAGGGGCGCAGCTGCGCCCCTACTGCGCCCCGACCGCGCCTCGACTCGGATATACGGCATACCTCCATTGCCAGCTACCGGCCATCCCGCACCACGCGGTCGATGATGTTATGATCCGCGTCGCGGATGATCACCTCCAGCGGCATCTGGCCTGGCAGGGCGTGGGTGGCGCAGGCCATGCACGGGTCGTACGCGCGGAAGGCCATCTCGATGCGGTTGAGGATCTCATCGGTGACGGCCGTCCCCTTCTTGATCAATCCCTGCGCCGCCTTGCGGATGGACATGGCGATCGGCGCATAGTTGTTGGTCGTGCCCACGATCAGGTTGACGCGCGTCAGGATGCCCTTCTCGTCCGTCCAGTAATGATGGGTCAGCGTGCCGCGCGGCGCTTCCACACACCCCACCCCTTCATCGGGCGTGCTGGTGACCGGCGTGCGCAGGTTGGGATGGGTGATCTCCGGGTCGTTGATCAGCTCCACCATGCGCTCCGCGGCATAGAGCAGCTCGATCAGGCGCGCCCAGTGCGTCGCCAGGCGGTAGTGGATGGGCTGATAGCGGCCGTCGCGCTTCTTGCTGCCCAACGTCTCGTACATCTTCTCGTAAGCTTCTTGGGCGCGCGGCGTCGCCATGCCGTCCGCCGCGTTCAGCCGCGACAAGGGCGTGGCGCAGTAAACGCCGCTCTCCTTGCCGTCCACGAAGCCCTTCCAGCCCACACCCCGCAGATACGGGAACTTCAGGTAGGTCCACGGCTCGACGTGTTCCGCGATGTGGGTCACGTATTCGCGCGGATGGTAGCGCACGAAACCCTTGCCTTCGGGATCGACCACGCGGATCATGCCGTCGTAGAAGTTGACGCAGTTGTTGGCGTCCACCGTGCCCATGTAGTAAGTGCGATGGGTGTAGGTGTCCGAGAGGATCATGTCCACGTACGCTTTGTTCTTGAGCACGATGTCCTCGAAGAGCTTCAGGCTGAACAGGCCGAACTCGACGTTCTGGCGCGCAATCTCGGCGAACTCCTGTTGCATCTCCTTGGTGATGGCCTTGCTCCAGCCGCCCGGCAGCCCGGCCACGGGATGGACGCCGCGCCCACCTAGCTCTTCGATGATGTGGTGGTTGCGGATGCGGGCGTCGATCACCTGCTTGCCGATCTCGAGGCCCACCTTGTGCACCACGCCCAGGATGTTGCGCTCGGCCGGCGGCGCGTCCGGCCCTACGACGAAGTCCGGCCCGCCCAGGGCATAAAAGTGGGTCGCGTGGTCGGTGACATAGAAGGCAGAATAGAAGAACTCGCGCACCTTCTTCACCGCCGAGGAAGGCTCGACGTGATACAGCGCGTCCAGCGCCTTGGTGGACGCCATATGGTGCGCCTCCGGACAGACGCCGCAGATCTGCGTGGTGATGCGCGGCATCTCCTCGGCCGGACGTCCCACGCAGAACTGCTCAAACCCGCGCAACTCCGGGATGAGCAAATAGGCATTGGCGACGTTGCCCTGATCGTCCAGGAAGATCTCGATCTTGCCGTGGCCTTCCAGGCGGGTGATCGGATCGATGCTGATGCGTTTCATCGGACACCTCCCTGTGCACTGCTGCCCGTCGCGACGCGGGCACGCTGTAACAACGAGTGTGCCATGCTATAGCGATAGAGTGTGCCGGCGGGATCTACCAGCGTCTCCATCACTTCTTCGATCATCGGCTCCAGCTTGGGCTCCTCGTCGCGCAGGGTGCCCACGCCCACCACCGAAGCGAGTGCTGAGAGCATGCGGGCGCCCTGGTCTTCCACGCCGTCCAGCGGTCCATAGCAGCCGCGGCATCCCATGCCGACGCGCGGACAGCGCGCGTTGCAGCCCGAGCGCGTGGCCGGCCCCATGCAGAACAGCCCCTGCTCCAACAGGCAGATGCCCGGCTCCGGCACGATCTCATAAGGGCGGTAGAAGCGGGTGATGGTCTTCTCGTGCTTCTCCAGCGGGCACTCCTCGCACACCGCCACCTTGCCGGCGCCGATGATCGTCGAGCCGGGCGGCGGCAGGGGCGCGCCGCTCACAATCGCCTCCAACACACCCCAGATCTGATGCGGCTCGGGCGGGCAGCCCGGGATGATGTAGTCCACCGGCACCACCTGGTCCAGCGACCGCACGCGGTCGTAGAAGAGCGGAATGCGCAGCTCCCCCTCCGGCACCTTGGTGACCGGCTGTGGCACGATGCGCTTGGGATTCTCGGTGGAGATGCTGTTGAGGTACGCCGCGTTGAAGATCGCCTCCGGCGTGGTCAGGTTGGCCAGCGCCGGGATGCAGCCCTCGTGGGCACAGGAGCCGAAGGCGACCAGCACCTTGGACTTGCGGCGCAATAGGTGCGCCATCTCCTCGTTCTCCGAGGTGCGAATGCCGCCGTTGAAGAGGCACAGGTCGATGGAGCCGTCCGGATACCCTTCCACGTCCTTGACCTTGAAGTCGGCGGCGCAGGGCCAGAAGGCGATGTCGAACGCTTCGTCCACCGCCAGGATTTTGTCGCCGATGTTCAGCACGGCGATCTCGCAGCCGCCGCACGAGGCGGCCCAGTACATCGCAAATTTGGGTTTTCCGTTCCCGGCCATGGTCATGCCTCCTCCGTCATCGGTGTGGCGACTGCTTCGGCCTTGGGTGCGCCCACCGCGGCTGCCGGCTGGCCGTCACCGCCCAGCACCGTTTGGCGCCAGCGCAGCGGCCCCAGCGCGCGCAGCTGCTCGGTCATGCGGTTGACCGCCTCGGCCAACACGGTGCCCTCGGACGCCGACGCCCAGACCAGCTGCAACCGCTCCGGCTCGATCCCCCATTGGCGGAGCAGGCGCTTAAGCAACACATAGCGACGCAGCGCCTTGAGATTGCCCTCGATGTAGTGGCATTCGCCCGGATGACACCCCGCGATGAGGACGCCATCCGCGCCCTCGCGGAATGCCTTGAGCACCAGGTCCGGCTCGACCCGGCCGCTGCACATCACCCGGATGGGCCGCATGTTGGGCGCGTAGTGCAGGCGCGCTGTGCCGGCCAGGTCGGCGGCGCGGTACGAACACCAGTTGCACAGAAAACCGACGATCACAGGTTCATATGATGCGCTCATCGTCTCCTCTCCTGCAGATGCTTCCCTCCGAGTCCGGTCAGGCATTCCCTGCCGCCTGCGCGGGCGCTTCCATCTCCATCATCTGGCGCACATCCCACAGGATGCCCTCCACCTGAGCCATCAGCTGGCGGCGGGTGAAGTGGGCACCCGTGATCGCCGCGCTCGGGCAGGCCGCCACGCACGTGCCACACCCCTGACACAAGGCCGAGATCACCTCGGAGACTTTGCGGTCCTCATGGTAGACGATCGCCTTGTAGGGGCACAGGTTGTTGCAGATGCGGCAGCCGGAGCACTGCTCGGGGTCGATGTGGGCCTTGATGGGCTCCATCACCACGGTGCCGCGGCCGATCATGCCGGCCACGCGCGCGGCAGCGCCGGCGCCCTGCGCCACCGTCTCGGGAATGGCCATCGGCCCTTGACAGGCGCCGGCGATGTAGATGCCCTCCACCATGGTGAGCAGCGGGTCGAGCTTGGGATGGCGCTCGGTGAAGAAGCCGGCGAAGTCACAACCCAGCCCGAAGAGCTGTGCGACCTGGCGGGCGTCCTTGCGCGGTTGCACCCCGACGCTCAGGATGACCATGTCCACCGGGATGCGTCGCTGCTCGCCCAACAGGGTGTCGTACACCTGGATGATCAGCTTGCCTTCCTCGTCCGCGGTGCGCGCGACATCGGTCACCTCGGCCACCCGCCCGCGGATCATGTTGGCGCCTTCCATCATGACGCGGTGGTAGAACTCCTCATAGCGCTTGCCCGAGGCGCGGATGTCGATGTAGAAGTTGTACACCTCGGCGTCGGGCAGGCGCTCCCGCACCAGGTGGGCGAATTTGAGCGAGTACATGCAGCACACGCGTGAGCAGTACTCGTTGTAGTTTTCGTCGCGCGAACCCACACAGTGGATGATCCCGACGCTCTTCGGCGGCGTGCCGTCCTTCATCACGATGCGGCCCCCGGTCGGGCCTGAGGCGTTCACCATGCGCTCGAATTGCACGCTGGTGATCACGTTGGGCAGCCGCCCGAAGCCATAGTGCGGAATGCGCGTCGCATCAAACGGGTCGTAGCCCGTCGCGACGATGATGTTGCCCACCTCGAACTGGATCATCCGATCCTGCTGCTCGAAGTCAATGGCGTTGGTCGGGCAGAAGATCTGGCACGCCTTGCACTTGCCCTTCTGGAAGTAGATGCAGTTTTCGCGGTCGATCACCGGATATTTGGGCACCGCTTGAGGGAAGGGGCGATAGATCGCCTTGCGCGTGCCGATGCCGGCTTCGAACACCTGGTCGACCACCTTCTTGGGGCATTTCTCCTCACAGATGCCACAGCCGGTGCACAGCTCCTCGTTCACATAGCTGGCCTTCTTGCGCACGGTCACGGTGAAGTTGCCGACATAGCCCTCGACGGCCTCGACCTCGCTGTATGCCAGCAGGGTGATGTTGGGATGCTGGCCCACGTCCACCATGCGCGGCGTCAGGATACAGGCGGCGCAGTCCAGGGTGGGAAAGGTCTTATCCAGCTGGGCCATATGGCCGCCGATGGACGGCTCGCGCTCCACCATATAGACGTGGTAGCCGGCGTTGGCCAGCTCCAGCGCCGCGGTGATGCCGGCGATGCCGCCGCCCACGATGAGGGTGTTGGGGTTGATGGTCACCGTGATCATCTCGAGCGGCTCGTGGAAGAGCACGCGTTCGACGGCGCCGCGGATGAGCGCCTTGGCCTTCTGCGTGGCCGCCTCCTTGTCGTCCGTCGCCCAGGCGTCCAGCTCGCGGATGTTGGCCATCTCGGTCAGGAAAGGGTTGAGGCCGGCGCGCTGGGCTGCGCCGCGGAAGGTCTTCTCGTGCATGTGCGGCGAACATGCCGCCACCACGATGCGCGTCAGCCCCAGCTCCTTGATGTCCTTCTCGATCAGGTCTTGCCCCAGGCTGGAGCACATAAACTTGTAGTCGCGCGCGATGGCCACCTCCGGCAATTCCCCGGCCCAACGCGTCACCTCTTCGACATTCACCACCCCGGCGATGTTGGTGCCGCAGTGACAGATGTACACACCGACACGTTCGCTCATAATCGCTTCCTCCTCTGCTACGCCATCATAGCGCTGCATGAACCAGCTCCATCAGTTCTTTGACCGCCAGACGCGGTTCGTATCCGGTGGTCTTCACCGCATCCCGATACATTGTGACATCCTTAGGGCAGGTCACCACCAGGGCTTGCACACCCTCCAGAGCCGCCGCCTCGCGGATGCGTGCCTCGCTGGGGCGTTCCTGCACCGCCTGTTCCTCCATCCAGATGCGCCCGCCCCCGGCGCCGCAACAGGCCGCACGGTCGCCGCAGCGCGGCATCTCCACCAGCTGGCAGCCGGTCGCCAGGATGAGGCGGCGCGGCGCATCGTACACGCCGTTGTATCGCCCCAGGTAGCACGGGTCGCTGTAGGTCACCGTGTAGCCCAGGCGATGGCTGAACTTCAGCGCGCCCGTCATCAGCAGCTGATCGAGCAGCTCGGTGTAGTGCAACACCGGCCGGCCGTCGAGCACCTCCGGCGGATACTCGTTCTTGAGGGTGTTGTATGAGTGCGGATCGGTGGTGACGATCGCCTTGAAGGAGCAGCGGCTCAACACCGCCGTGTTGCGGTGCACCAGCATCTCATACAGCCCTTCCTCGCCCACACGCCGCACGTCGTTGCCGGCGTTGCGCTCGCCCTCGTACAGGATGCCGAAATCCAGGCCCAGCTTCTGGAAAACCTCCGCCGTCTTGCGCGTGATGTCGCTCAGCGTCGCGCTGTAGGAAGCGTAGTCCCCCACAAACCAGAGGTACTCGACGCTCTCCTTGCGCGCGTCCTTGATCGGCGGGTCGAACCCCTGTGCCCAGCGTCCACGCACCCGCTCCGACTGGCCGAACGAGTTGCCGTAGCGCCCCAGGTTGGCCAATGCTTCTTGCAACATGCTGTCCATGCGCCCCTCGTTGACCAGCTGACGGCGCATGTCCACCATGGTGTCGATGTGCTCGATGAGCACTGGACATTCGCGCACACACGCGCCGCAGGTGGTGCACGACCACAGGACGGCATCCTGCACCACCTCACCCACCAGGGCGGGCACGCCGTTGGCGCCGTTGCCGCGCTGGAGCAGCTGCGGACCGTCCCGGCGCAGCGCGGTGCGGATGTTCAGCATCAGCTCCTTCGGGCTGAGCGGCGTCCCCGCGGCGAAGGCCGGACACGCGTCCTGGCAGCGCCCACATTCCGTGCACGCCTCGCTGTCCAACAATTGCTTCCAGGTGAGGTCGCGCAAGCTGGTGACGAAGAGCGGCTCACCCGAAGCGGTCTGCGGCTGCGGCGCCAGCCGCCCCATCGGCCGGTCCAACTTGGAGAAGAAGACGTTCAGCGGACCGGTGATCACGTGCAACATCGTGCTCTGCGGCAGGGTGACGAACAACAGCGCCACGCTGAGCAGGTGGAAGAACCAGAGGCCGAAGTGCCAGTCCAAAAGCGTGGCATCGGAAGCGCCAGTGGCCAGCCACAGCTGCGCGACCAGCCAGCCCGCCGGCATCCACCAGGCCCATTCGGGCCGCTCGACCGCCAGACGCGTGGACTCGACGCTCAGCCCGCCGAGCACGATCACCACGATGAGCACCAGCGAGTAGGTGAAGCGCGGCGCCAGCGTCAGCCGGCGCGGCCGCAACACATATCGCCGATAGGCGGCCAGGATGGCACCCCCGATGAAGATGGCGGTGAACACATCCAGCGCCAGCTTGTACACCAGATAGGTGTGCCCGTACAGGAAGCCGATGAAATGCGAATGGATGGTCGCCAGGATAGTGCCCCACAGGAACACGAAGAACGCCCATGCCAGCGCCACGTGCATAATGCCGGGATAGCGCTGGCTGAGCACGCGCACCTGCACAATGGCGTACTGGATCAGGCGCCAGATGCGGATGTGCAGCTGATCCCAACGCTTCTCCGCGCGTCCCAGCCGCCACCACAAGCTGACGGCCTGGTAGAGGCGGAAGAGCAACACCAAGGACGCCAGGCCCATGATGCCATAGGCATACAGCTCTGGCGGCCCCCACGTATGCGGAATTCCCCAAAAGTCCACCCGTTCCGGCATCGTCGCACGCTCCCTTCTTGGATAGCCGCTATTGCTTCGCCTGACGGACCTTCTCGGTCAGGGCGGGCACCAGGTCGAACAAGTCGAGCGTGGTCCCGTAGCGGGCGATGTCGAAGATGGGCGCGCTGGCGTCGGTGTTGACGGCGATGATGGTCTGGCTGTCGGTGATGGCTTCGGCGTGTTCCGGCGCGCCGCTGATGCCCAGCGCCAGGTAGAGGCGCGGCTTGACACGCTTGCCCGACTTGCCCACCAGGCGCGTCGTGGGCAGCCAGCCCTGGTCCACCACCGGACGCGAGGCGCTCACCACGCCGCCCAGCGCGGCGGCCAGCTCCTGCACCATCTCGATGTTGTCCGCGTTCTGGATGCCGCGCCCCACCGAGACCAAAATGGCCTCTTTGGAGATGTCCACGTCGCCGCTCTCCGGCTCGATGTATTGCTTGAGGGTGATGCGGCCGCCCACCGCCGCCGACGCGACCGTCTCGACGGGCGGCGGCGAGGTGCGCTTGCCCTGCTCGGCCTGGAAGCCGCCCGGCACCATGGCCAGCAGCGCATGCGGCGCGGGAATCTCGCCCTCGGCCATCACCTTGCCGCCGCACAGCTGGCTGATGTACAGCAGGCGGCCGTCATCGGCGCGCACGCTGCGGCAATAGCTCACCAGCGGCCAGCCCAGCTGCACCGAAAGCCCGCCGGCGAGCTCGGCGCCGATCGAGGTGTCGCCAAACAAGGTCACCCGCGGCGCCTGCGCGCTGAGCAAACCGGCGAGCGCCTGCTGATAGCGGTCTGGGATGAAATCAGCCAGCTGCGGGTCGTCCATCACCAACAGGCGGTCCACCGCCACGTCCTGTGCCAGGCCCTGCACGTTGTGCCCCAGCAGGACGCCCACCACCTGGCCGCCACTCGCCGCCGCCAGCTGACGCGCGGCGGCACACAGGACGTAGGAGATGTCCGCCACCTGACCCCTGAGGTGTTCGATCACCACATAGATGTCCTGGCTCATAGTCTCGCTCCTGTGCGTTTCACTTGCGCTGCATCACAACACGCCCAGCTCACGGAACAGTGCCACCAGCTGGTCGGCGACCTCGTCCGGCTTGCCGTCGAGCATGGTGGCGCGTGCGGCGACCTCGGGCTTGTACATGCGTGCCACGGCAGGGCCGCCGCTGGTGTCCAGCGCCGCCACCGTCTGCTCCTCGATGGTGGCGCTCTTCATCGCCTGGCGGATGCGGCTGAACGCCACGTAGCGAGGTGGCTGATCGGCTGCCTGGATGCCCAGCACCGCCGGCAGCGTCACCTCCAGCTCGGCGACCAATCCGCCGGGGTATTCCTTGCGCACCGTGGCCCGCCCGTCGCTCAGCGTCACGCCGGCGATGTAGCCGACGTAGGGCATTGCGAGGTAACCGGCCAGCAACGGACCTATCGAACCGTCCAGGTCGCTGTGGCTTTGCACGCCGGTCAGCACCAGGTCGGGCTGCAGCGGCTTGATTACCTCGGCCACCGCGCGTGCCATGGCGTGGTTGTTGACGGCCTGCCCGAAATGGTCACACAGCTTGATCAGACGGTCGGCGCCCTTGGCGGCGGCGGTGTAGAGCACGTCGTCCACCCCCTCCAGGTCGGGCGCGATCACCGTCACTTGGCCGCCACCGCGCTCCTTGAGCAGGATAGCCTGCTCGATGGCGTGTCCGTCGAACTCGTTGAGCTGCAAGCGCAGCGTGTCGGGGTCGAGGGCACAGCCGCTGGCATCGATGACCAGCTCCTCGACCAGGTCGGGTACCAGCTTCACGGGAACAACGATGTGCATAGGATCACCTCCTTCAGTCCCCCATCGCCTCGGCGAGCAGCTCGGCGATGTCGCGTACGATCAGGCGCGCAGCGCCCGGCACCGTCTTGGTGGCGTCCTCGAAGCGCGGCGCTTCGTAGGGGCATGCCACCGCCAGGATGTCGGCGCCGACTTTCATTGCTTCGCGCACTCGCCACTCCGACAGGCGGGTGTGCGCTTTCTCCCACTGGAAACCGTCTATCCACATGCCGCCGCCTCCGCCGCCGCAGCACAGGCTGGTGGTGCGGTTGTGCGGCATCTCGACCAGCTCGATGCCCGGAATGGCGCTCAGCAGCTGGCGCGGCGCCTCGAACACTCCGTTGGCGCGCCCCAGGTAGCACGGGTCGTGGTAGGTCACGCGCGCGTTCACCTCGTGCTTCAGCAGCGGCTTGAGCGCGTCGAGGCGCTCGGCGAGGAACTCGGTGTAGTGGCGCACCGGATAGGCGATGCCCAGCCGCGGGTACTCGTTCTTGAAGGCGTTGTAGGCGTGCGGATCGCCGGTGACGATCTCCTTGAACTCATACTGGGAGAAGGCACGCCCGTTCTTGGCGGCCAGCATCTCGAACAGGCCGCGCTCGCCTGCCAGGCGCTGCGAGTCGCCGTCGCTGACCTCCTCGGCGCCCAGGATGCCGAAGTCGATGCGCAGCGCGTTGAACACGTTGGCCAGCGCGCGGCTGACCGGCTGGACGCGCGGGTGATACGAGCCGTAGTCGCCCACGAACCAGAGCACCTCGACCGGCCGGCGTTCCTCGCTCATAATCGGCACGCGCGGCTTGACCCCCTTGGCCCAGTCGGCACGCTTGCGCGGCGATTCGCCCAGGGGATTGCCATAGCGCTGGGTGTTCTCCAACGCGATCTGCAGCTCCGAGGGGATGTTGCCGGCCAGCAGCAGCTCCTCCTTGGCGCGCGTCATCAAGCCAGCGGTGAGCGGGATGCGCACCGGACACACCTGAGAGCAGGCGTAGCACGAGACACACATCCACACCGTCTCCGCTTCGGTCACCCGCTCGAAACGTTGCGCGCGCAGAGCGGCGATCATCTTGCCGGGGGGATAGTCCATCAGGTAACCGAAGGGGCAGACGCCGTTGCAGGTGCCGCACTGCAGACAGGTGCGCACCTTCTCTCCGCCGGGGATCTCGTGCAGGCTGGCGTAGAAGCTCTTGCTGAAGGTGGCGGAACTCGGGGGTACTGTTGCCGTTGCCATCATGGCACCTCCTGACCCATATTCTTCTCAGACAAAAGCGAAGCGGATCAAACTCGGCCGAACCGAGATGGTGAAATAAATCACGAACACTACATCTTCATCATAGCAATAATGCACTTGATTGTCTATGGGGGATTTCCCTACTCTGAGTAGGGGGAAAGCCCCCCTTTTGTGCGGTCGGAACCGAGCCGCGCGCCTGGTAGGGGGCGATGACGGTGCGAACCGAGCCGCGCGCGTCCGCAAGCGGCAGGGATTTTACCGCCGAGATCGCCGAGAGCGCCGAGAATTGACGGGGAAAAATCTCTGCGTCCTCGCCGGGCGCGGCCGCAAATCGCGCCATGTGCCTGGCAGGGGCGCGTGTGGTGGGGGTAGGGGTAGGGG
>QEXY01000124.1 GCA_003130875.1 Ardenticatenia bacterium | reverse complement strand
TCCTGTACCACTGCCTGCCAGAAGTTCTGAAAGTCAAGAAACACGAAGGGCGAAGTAAACGCAAAGGTCACCAACGCGACACACGCGACTAAGAGCAACAGACCCCACCCATGTTGCTCTACACCGGGAGACTCGTCATTTTCCGCTTCAGGGCGGTGTATCAACAGGGCAATCACCGGCGCCGCGATGATGGGCAACGCGCTGAATTTACACGCAATTGCCAGGCCAACAGCCAGCCCGGTCAGCGACGCGGCACCGATGCTGCGCCGTTCCGCCAGAAGGATAGAAGCATATAGGGCAAGGAAGACAAACGTGGCGGAAATAGGGTCCACGGCAAAGAAATGGGCCAGCTGGATCTGCAGCACTGTGAAAGCCGAAAGCGCAGCTGCCAACAATCCCGCCCATGCTCCGTATATGCGTCGTCCCAGTAGAAAGAGCAGATAGATGCTTGCCGTGTCGGCCAACGCCATCAGAAAACGGCCGATGAGGGCAAAGCCCACCGGTGAACGCGCCATCTCCATAAAGGTAACGACCTCAACAGGCAGTCCAAGCGCTTGCGCAGTTGGTGCCAAACTCTGTATTGCCGCCGCCGTCAGCGCGAGTGTGTAAAGAGGGAAGTGTCCATAGGTGTAACTGCGCCGGTGTCCTGCCTCCACATCCCAGAAAGGATTGAGCGGGGAACGCCGGGGATCAAATGCCTCTTCCAAGTCCTCCGGCCAGCGCAGCGATGGCGCATAAAACGCCACCGTGGAACGCTCATCCGGATGGGGTAACGTGCCATGATCCCAAGCTAAGTTGTAGAAGCGCAGCGCTGCCCCACAGACAAGGATCAGTGCCAATAACCACTTCTGCAGGCGAGATAAGCGGGACACTTCTGTGACATTTGAGCGCATAGAGGACACCGGCTATCCACCGACAGCCTCACGGCACAACATTGAGGCATAAACATTGTTCCTGCCGGGTGAGATTGTAGCATTGAGCCAACCCGTGAGCAAAGTGGGATAGGGAGGGTGTTGAAAAAGTCCCTTGACCGCTCAGATTTTCATAGGAAAATGGGTCAATAAAGCGGGTAACTAAAGAGTTTTTCAACACCCTCGATAGGACAGAATAGTCGAGATGTGAATCGTATGATTCAGCGACGTGCTGACCAGATTCTCAACCACCACTGGCATCAGGCACCTCGCTAGGGCGACCTCTTTATTTCGACTGTGGACAATAAAACAGCATCTCCAAGTTCCTGGCCATCTTCACCCCAAATCGATAAGCGTTCCATAGTGATGGGATCGTACAATCCTAAAGTGACTGGATATTGCCCATCGGGTATTTCATAGGGGATAACAAGACGAAACTGTCCTTCCGCCACCTGTCCTGCGCGCCAGAGCGATGTCGGGAGACGACACGCGGGATCGTCATCCTGTTGTGCCCAGACGGGATTTTCACCCAGGTGGACAAAGGCGCGGTAGACACTTCCGGTCGGATGGACACTGCGCCAATATACCCAAACTGCCAGCAAGTCACCTGGAGACGCTCTGACCATCCCTGCGATAGGACGTGGTTGCATACGATAACCAATCAGTGTGGCCAATGTCCCGAAATGATAGCTCGTCTGTAGCGCCTTTTCATCGCCGAGCGTGCCGAACTGACCCAGGGTTGCCATTTCATCAAAGCGCGGAGAAAGCTCCTCTAACATGTACATTGCTGGGGCTCTTACATCTGTCGCATTCCGTTGCCACAAAGATAGGCGGGGACGCTTTTCACTGTAGATCGTGGCAACATGGACATAATCCGACTGGAACGGCAATCCTTCCGGAACGGGAACCATCTTCGTATCCGCGGGATGCGCTACCAGGTAGAGCATCGCATCGCTATAACACGAACGTGGAGTCTCGAACATATACCAGACTGGTACACTGAACTCCACCCCGATGCTGCGAAAATCATCTGGGATCATCCCCTTAGCCATCAGATAGCCGGCACCTTTCCATCCTACGTGGCGCGGATAACCAAAATATGAACCTGCCTTGGGCAATGTCCCATAAATCCAGCCCGTCCAGCCATCCCTCCACCTAAAGTACACATCGGTCCAGGCCGTTTCGGTTAACAAGAAGATCACAGACTGATACCCGAGGATCAACCCCAAACCTATGGCGCCGCTCAACACCAATAACATTCGAATATGCCGACTCGCCCAGCGCCATATAGACGCGGCGCCCAAGCCAGCCAGCGCTGCCAGCCCTGGATACATCACGTACATATGAGTGCCGGGGGCACGCACCAGAAACACATATGCGAGCGCCGGCACTGCCCACCACAGGGCAAATACTTCCAAGCCTACAGGTATATATGCATCCAGCCCAGTGTGAACATATCCCTTAGAAGGTGACCTCTCGCGCAGCACCCAGAACGCGCCGCCGGTTAATAAAAGACCGGGCAAAACGGCTAAATTGATCTTACCCAATTGATAGATCTCCGGCCACTGTGAGGCAAGCGCTGTGGCCACACCACCTATCAAAAGCAAAGGCAGAGCCACCACCCGTTTAGCCCATGTGCCCTGCACGCTGTGGGCAACCAGCAAAGCCAACGCCAGGAACAGCAAAGTCGGGAGATAATACTGCGAAGAGTAAACACGGTCCAGTGACCACAACAGAGGTAGATTATTATACAGCCATTCCGTGCCCACCCGATTATCGGAGAGATAACGGAACGTGTGCTGAAATTGGGGATCAAGTCCATAGGGCACATAAAAAGAAAGACATATCCCCAACACCAGTAGAGTGGATATTAGCGCCCGATTGCGGATTGCCGGCCACCTTCTTCCGATTTGCCAGATAAGATAACCGGTCACAGGCAAGTAGACTGCTGCATCGAAGTGAGCTAACAACCCCATTCCCATGCACAAGATGCCAGGGAAGATCAAGGTTTTCGCACCACGGCACGCAGCTTCCCACAAACAGAGTATGCTCAAGCTGACCCATAAGAACACGAACGACTGGTACTGTACCATCCGACTAAACGCAACCAGATATCCATTAAGGGCTATCAATATCCCGGCAACAAGCCCGGCTCCACGTCCGGCTGCCCTGGAGACCAAACAGGTTACCGCCAGCACTCCCATCAGATTGGCCACTGCAAATGACAACCGTGCCAAGCCCTCGTTGATCGGTCCCGTCAACAGCCAAAACGCCAGCGGAACTAACATCTGGAAAGGTCCCTTGCGGTGCAGAAAAACCGCATATCCCTCCCCCTTGCTGGCCCGTACAGCGAGACTGAGCACTTCCACTTCATCTTCGTGGAATTCCGCATAACCTAGCTGGACGAAGCGCATTGCAGCGGCGATCACGAGCACCCCAGCTAACACAAATACCATTTGAGCAGAGGGCCATGAAAGAGGGGGCTGCGTGCGCCGACAAGCTGAGACCCAAGATGGCAAAATGATGAGCGCACTGATCGCGATAGGGTGCCATCCGATCAGGGGGATGTTCAGATAGGTGAGGTAAAGCAGACCGAGGCTGACCAAAGCAATGCTGAGTCCACATGCCAGGATGACACGAGCGACTATGTCAGAAGGTGACTCTGACAAGGCCTCCAAACAGAGCCAACCGGGTAAGAACCAGAGAACCAGAAATGCGGCGAAGGCACGTCCGGGAAGAAAGTCGCTTGTGGCTAAAACCAGTGCGGACGAGCACCACAGCCAGAGCGGCCACCAACGCCGACTGATCAGGCTTGCGAGTGCTCTGTGCCGTATAAAATGAGGCATAGGCTACAGAGGAAGAATCAGCCGGAATAACCCAACTCGCGCAGTACCGCTTGGGTCACGACGCGAATCAGCTCCGCATGGTCACCCGCATCAATCTCAGAAGAGTGCTCTCGTGTCCAGGAGAGTTCTGTGGACGGATTCTGGGCCGGACACACACCACAGATACGACAAAATTCTACTTCCTCACCCGGCCGCGCCAATCCCATTTTCCGCCGCTGCTCCAGCAGCTTTTCGACCTGAGCAGGGGGCAAAGGTTCCCCCCGACCCAGCTGTTCGAGGATTACGGTGATCTTGGCGATCTGTTCAATGGCCTCCAAACGCATATAAGCTTCGAGCAGGCATCTGCCTACGGTGAGCACACCGTGGCGTTGCAGAACGATGCCGTCGTGGCCAATGATCAGCTCACGAATGGCCGACACATTTTCCAAGCTGGCCGGCGTCGCGTATTGAGTGGTGGGGACCAAACCCACGTTCACGATTACTTCTGGGAGCATACAGTTCGCCAAAGAGATGCCAGCGATGCTCAACGCCACGGTGGTAGGTGGATGTGCATGCACCACCGCCTGGACGTCAGGACGCTGACGATAGGCCTCCAAGTGCATAAACACCTCACTGGTGGGCACCAGATTGCGATTGGCCGCCGTCACCTGTCCCACCTTGCGTCCCTCCATGTCCACGACGATCATCTGATCTGGAGACATCATCCCCTTGCAGAGACCGCTTGGGGTACACAGGACGTGACTCTCATCCAGCCGTGCGGAAAGATTGCCATCATTGGCCACGACGTAGCCGCGCTCATACATCAGACGGCCAATGCGCACCATTTCTTCGCGCAGGGCATATTCGCGGTTCCACTCAGAACAATCGATGTACATTGGACAAGAAGCAATCCCATAAACTCAGTGTTAGTTCGGGATCAGGCCAGATAATACGGACGCGAGGTGATGGTGACATCCACATTGGACATCATCAGCAAACGCTGCAGGTGTTGTATCGCGCGATCATCATAAGCGCGCTCACCACATACGTCACACACAACCGCAGGCATACGATTAACCACTAACAAGCTGTCGCCCAACCACCGAACATAGCTGATCACACGTGGCTGCAGCCGACCTACGTGGCAGACAGGGCATATCGCTTCCATAATTCGAATTCGTCTACTCTTCCCTAGCTTGATCGTTGAGGCCCAATAGTGTCCTCAACCAGTAAAACAAGGTGGTGGTCGAAGTCGGGGCATCGCGTGTGATCAACCCCCATGAGCTGGGAGGCCAGTAGGAGATCCACGCCCTGCCCACAATATTGGCTCGTGGGAGCATGCCCCACATATGGGAATCACTTGAACTATCCCGGTTGTCCCCCAGGACAAAATATTCATCCGGTCCTACTAGCCGCGGCTCCATCGAATAGGAACCGCGGCGCACAGTATAGGGTTCTTCAAGTGGTTTGTTGTCGATAAAAACCTGGCCGTTGCGAATCTCAACCAACTGACCCGGCAAGCCAATGATTCGCTTAACATAGTCCTCACCGGGGCGGTTGGGAGGCTCAAACACCACCACGTCGCCCACCTGAGGGTCACTGAAACGGTAGCTGATCTTATCGATGATGAGATACTGCCCATTGTGCAAGTTCGGCTCCATACTGGTGCCCACGACCCGGAAATTGCGCACCAGCATCTGGATCACAAAGAAAATGACCAGCGTCAGCACAATGGTTTCCAGGATTTCCCCGATGACACTGCGCACATTCTTTGTGCTGGCCGGCTGGGCTTCCTGGGCAAGGGTCATGTCGCTGGTCTCCGTTTGCACAACGGGTGCATATGCGCTTAACGACGTGTTGTCCCTTCCCTTTTCATCAGAAAAGCTGCTCAACCTCATCCCTCTCTCACGACACAAGTGCTTTCCACAAAATTATAGTATGGTCGCGATGACCGGGCAAAACCCTTCCGCGACAGCAGGCTTGTCCCAAAAGTGCACTTATGACCATCGCATATGACGCGGATAGTGGTTCTTGACAGTCGCCCCAACTCGCTTACCCCATCCCAGTGCGTATTCCTCATAGGTGATCAAAACCCAGCCATCAGGACCAGGGCTTGTGAGAGGCTGACCTTGCAGATAGGAGACCGCCATAGATCTATCACCTCTCAGATCCAAAGAGTGCCGCACATCCTTGCTATGCAATGCCATCGCCAACGCGTGAGAAGGAACAAATTGTCCATGTGTGGCGCGGCCCAAGAGCCAACCGGGGCGTACAACGCGCAATCCTTTCCACTCCACAGGAGATATAGGGGACCAGAAGAGCTCTCGCTCGGTCATATACCAACCCAAGTCCGGCATCTTTCTCGTCAAAAGCACATCGTTCCAGAACGTCTCGACCAAGTGAGCGATCTTGCCAGGCAATGCGGCAGTACACGGCGTGAGACGCTGACGCGGCGCGGAACCTTTTCTTTCTAATACCGCAATAAAATGGCCCTCACCCACCGTCAGGTGCGGCCAAAGACGCACACAGCGTTCCAAAGGCAATCCGCGTGCCAGATCAGGCGGGATCCAATCTGGCCGTCCCGAGTTGAAGCCCGGGAGGCGTGGTGGCTCAACAAGATGATAATCGCCCCGTGAGCGAAGGAAGCGTGCCACAACCGCCTCATTTTCTTCCGGTGCAAAGGTACAGGTCGAGTAAACCAATTGTCCACCTTCCCGCACTAAATCCGCCGCCATCACCAGCAGCATCTCTTGACGTGCTGCACATCCCTCCACGACAGACGGCGACCACTCACGTCGGGCAATAGGGTTCTTGCGGAACAGCCCCTCGCCCGAACACGGAGCATCAATCAAAACACGGTCAAAAACGCCCTTCCAACGATCTACCAACGCCTGCACATTCTCATTGACCACTAAGATCGATTGTGCCCCAAATAGCTCCAAGTGGGTGAGCAACACGTTTGCTCGGCTGCGCACGGTCTCATTCGCCACTAGGAGACCCATATTTCGCATACGGGTTAATAGATGGGTGGCTTTCCCTCCCGGCGCGGCACATAAATCCAGGATATAATCTCCCGGCCTGGGGTCGAGCAGGACGGTCACCGCCATAGCGCTCGGATCCTGCAGATAATAGAGACCAGCAGCATAATAAGGGTGCTGACTCGGGCGTATCGGATCCTTACTCGTGACCAGGAAGCCCTCTGGACACCAGGGCACAGCTTCCAACGAAAAGGGGCTGATGGAACGGAATGTTTCTGGAGTGACTTTGAGTGTGTTGACGCGCAGACCTAAATGGGGAGATTGGCTGAGACTCTCGAGAAAATCTTCCGCCTCCGCGCCGAGCAATGCACGCATCCGTGCCGCAAAAGTAACTGGAAGCGGTTCAGTCATCGAGATTTACAGAAACGAGCAGATCAATTGATACCGTAATACCTGCTGACAAACACCGCCCCCATTTCTCGTTGACAAGTCTCACAGTAGAAGCCCCATTCATCAGCGATTTGTTCTGACAACTCCACCAAGTCTTCTAAGTCCGCTATCGGACGCATAGCACATAAATGGGCACAATAGGCATCCTCCCCCATACGGATCAAACCAGTTTTACGGTTGTGCAAAGGGATGCCCACTACGCGGCCTAAGTTGTGCGCCACCAAGTGACTCAACCGGACGATGAGTTCCTCCTGCTCAAAAGAACGGCGCAGCTGATAGACCGATATAACAGCAGCCACACCATCGCGCACAACGCTGAGCACGGAGCGACCGCGGGCATCGCTCAAGTCTTTCCCTACCAGCGCAAGGTCAAAATGTGGAGTCGAGCTCTGCCACGGTTCCATCTCCACCAATCGCAGATAAGCTTCTCCATCTAATACCGTATGATCGGGGGTGACGCTGTGTTCGATATACCAGTCCATGCTCGAATAGGCGGACCCACGTGGCATCATGAGGATGACCCAATCTCCAAACGGCCGAATCTGCGGTAGAGATTGAAACTGGAACCAAAATGGCAGACGTTTTCCCAGCTGAGCTACCAGGTGAGTCACCGTATAAACCAGCACACGGGCTTCACTATCCTCGACATCTTGTGACCATGTAAGTGATATAAACGATTCCACCGCACCTCGCTTCCCCGCCGCAAACGACACACTTCAGAGCTCTGTCGATGGAGGTCTTATGGACGAGTGCAGCGTCCCAGGTAGAACACACGCGACCACCATCGGTCCCAGATAGTAACACACAATTGCCAGAAATGTCCCGCCAACGACATCCAAGATCCAATGTTGCCCTGAAAGAACTGTTGACAACGCCACGAGAATTGTAGCGCCCCACATCCAGATACGCCACCTAGGCTTCCAGTAGCTCCAGTAGAGCGTGATTGTCACGGTGACCCAGAGGTGCATACTGGGAAAAGCGTTATATGTTCGATCGTGCTCATAAACCCAGCGCACAATGGTTTCCGCCCAGCCATCCCCAGTGAGACTGGGGCGTATCATATAAGTGGGGTAGAAGATAAAGATACAAAAACCGATCAGGCACGATGACACCCACGAAGACACAAGCGCCAGATAAAGCGCATCTCGCATGGACCAAAACGCCCATACGCCGGCCACAATCCACCAGACGATGGCTAACAAGTACGGCACAATCCAGACAGGCCAAAACGGCACCAAACGATCCAGCCATATCTCAACCGTGGTGCCGCCCGTCATCAGGCGGTTCAAAGGTAGGTAACACAAATTCACCGCCAATAACGCCGCGGTTATGAGCACACGTTGTCGCAAATCGAGACGTACATTGACGAAGAAACGCTCTCCCATAGGCCACTATGTTGTGATTATGATGCGAACTCAACTTTCACGCGAGAGCACCGCGTACATCCAACGCCAATGCCCCTTGTCCCTGTGGCAAGACATAGAGCGGATTGATCTCGAGCTCCTCGATTTGAGGAAAATCGTGGGCAATCTGTCCTAAACGCACCACAGTTTCCAGAACAGCGGCGCGATCACCCGGAGGGGCGCCACGCCAACCTTGCAACCGTCTGCCCATCATAGTCGCATCCAGCAGTTCCTCCGCCTGGGCATAGCTCAGCGGCGCGATCCCGATCTCTACGTCGCGTATGAGCTCTACATCTATCCCGCCGCTGCCCACCAACACGAGCGGACCGAATTGAGGGTCACGGCGCACGCCGACGATCACCTCATAACCCCCGTCCAGCATAGGCTGCACCAACACGCCTTCGAGCGCTGCTTCGGATGAGCGCGTATGTGCCGCTGCCACAATTCGAGCAAAAGCTTGACGCACAGCCGCTTCATCAGCAAGATCGACCACAACACACCCTGCCTCCGTCTTGTGGGTGATCTTCTCAGAAGCTGCCTTGAGCACCACTGGATAGCCAATGCGTGCCGCAAGCGTCACTGCTTCATCAGCACTATGCACAACGCCCTCATAAGGAAAGCGGATCCCCCAAGCGGTCAATATCCCTCTCAAATCTCTGCGCTGTAACGCACTTGCTGTCGCGTGTCGTATCTCTGCTAGATTAGGTAGCTCGAGCGATGCACCGACAGGTGTTTCCAACCAGCGCTTTCGCTTCAAGAGAGCAGCCAGGGCGTTTGCGGCACGATCTGGGAAGCTAAAGTTGGGAACGTGATACCGCCGCAATAATGCTTCAGCGGGATGATCCGCTTCCAAGCCCATCATCGAAGCCAGGACCGGCTTCCTGTGTCGCGCGAACGATTCACCGATCACCTCTGCTAAGCTGCTCGGCAAAAACCAATCTTGAGGACCTACAATCACGATTACTGCATCTACGCCGTCATCGGCCAACAGAGCTTCAAGCGCCACGCCATATACAGTCGGCCCAGAGCCAGCCAGGACGTCCACCGGATTCTCGATTGTGCATGGCGGAGGTGCTACGGTGCGCAGTGTGGTGCGGGTTCTCTCACTTAGTTCAGCCAGCTTCAATCCGCATGCTTCCAGCGCATCCACGGCCACGACACCAGCCCCGCCCGCATTGGTCAACACAGCCACCCGATCACCCTGCGGCAAAGGTTGCGATGCCGCGGTATAGGCCCACTCGGCCAGGTCAAGCAGTGTATTCGCCTGCAAAGCACCGCAACGATGGAAGGCAGCCTGATACGCTTCCAGGCTGCCCGCCAACGCGCCGGTATGCGATCGGACCGCCTTAGCACCGCCTGACCCTCTTCCCCCCTTCAACACAATCAGAGGTTTTTTGCGGCTGATCCTCTCAGCGACCTCCATAAAAGCGCGACCGTCAGCGACGCCTTCGATATAAACAGTAACCACCTGCGTACGGGGATCCTCGCCCAGCACAGCGAGTATCTCCGTTTCATTGACGTCCGCCTGATTTCCCAAGCTGGCAATGCGCGAAAAGCCGATCCCTGCCTTCTCGGCCCACATCAAGAGCGCCACACACAATGCTCCCGATTGGGATACAAAGCCGATCGATCCTGGCCGAGGCTTACCGATCGTGAAAGTGACATTGACAGGATGATGGGCATCAATCGTTCCGATGCAATTGGGTCCGATAATCCGCATGCCAAGTTGCTTGGCAGTTTCTACCAATACCTGCTCCCGGGCGCGCCCTTCCTCTCCGATCTCACTGAAGCCCCCACTAGAGACAACAACGTGGCGGATACCCCGCGCAGCACATTGCTTGATTACCTCGATAACGCGCTCGGCAGCTACGATAACCACTGCCAGATCAACCGGGTCTGGCACCTCTGAGACTGAAGGGTAGCAGCGGTACCCCAGGATCTCGTGCGCGGCTGGATTCACCGGATATATACCGCCCTGAAACCCGATATCGCGCAGATTGCGCACAACCCCGTAACCTGGCTTGTAAGGATCACGTGACGCACCGATCACGGCGATGCCACGGGGGGTGAAGAACGGTTCGAGCACAGTGGATACCTCAAATAAAAGTTATGTAACGGTTGAGTGGAATCAGATCAACACGGAGGAGGATATTGTTCCACTAGAGCGCGCAAGTTGCGATAGGTCTCATCAAGGAGCTCAGGGATGACCCGGGTTTCAGCGATTACGGGCATGAAATTGGTGTCACCTAACCAACGCGGCACTACGTGCACGTGGACGTGATCATCAATCCCTGCACCCGCCGCGCGTCCCAAGTTAACCCCAATGTTAAAGCCGGCGGGGGACATGCCGCGTCGGATAATGCCTACAAAGTAGCACACCAAATGCATTAGATCCGCTTGGGTTGGGGGCGCCAGATCATCCAAGTTGGCGATGTGCTCATATGGCAGCACCATCAGATGGCCGTTATTGTAGGGATACAAATTGAGCACGGCAAAGACGCGCTGCCCGCGATGCAGAACATAATTAGCAGGGTCATGCTGTTCGTCCTGAGCCACTATGCGGCAGAAGACACAGCCCTCATGCCGCACCTGACCCGCCACGTAGGGCTTTCTCCAAGGCGTCCAAATGTGTTTCAAAACCGTTCCTCCATGCCTCAAGGTGCTTTGTCAACATCGGCGACGCTTGCGAATCGGACATCCAGCCGACGTTAATAGCAAGCCGCATCGCTGCGCAGAAGACAACGAGCGCCTCTAATCGCTCTTGATGTTCTCCGCACAACTCTGCGGCTATGCCACGGGCTAATTTGCTAACAGAATAACCGGCACATCCCGATTCTCCTACGCACCCTCGCGCCTCCAACCGCAACAGTTTCGGAACGGGGTTTAACGCTTGGTGTATTGAGGAGCTTTGCGCGCGCGCTTCAGACCGGGCTTCTTACGCTCCTTAGCCCGCGGGTCGCGCGTCAACATTCCCATCTTGCGCAAAATAGGTCGATTCTCGGGGTCGAACTTCAGCAGAGCACGTGCCAACCCCAAGCGTATGGCATCCGCTTGTCCGGTGATGCCACCTCCCTTGACGTGAACCGTTACATTAAAACGTCCCGAATTATTCGTAACAACCAGTGGCTCACTCAGGTTCTTGATATCCCACTCGCGCGTAAAGTACTGTTCCACCGGTCGCTCGTTCACAATGATGGTGCCGTCTCCGCCTGGATAGATGCGCACGCGTGCAGTGGCTTCCTTTCTTCGACCGATGCCTTCATAATACGTGAACTCCGATTCCGCCACGCTCATCTCCCCCTTATGCAATATTCAATGTCTTCGGCTTCTGAGCTTGATGTGGATGGGTAGGGCCGGCGTACACCTTGAGCTTCTTAAACAGCTTGCGGCCCAGTCGATTTTTCGGCAACATCCCGCGTACTGCTGCTTCGACCACACGTTCCGGGTGGATTTCCAGCTGCCGCCGCAGGCTCACTTGCTTGAGTCCTCCAGGATAGCCACTGTGGCGGTAGTATATCTTCTGGTCCAACTTCTTGCCAGTAACCCGAACTTTTTCCGCATTCACGACGATCACGAAATCACCACAATCGACATGCGGGGTATAGAACGGCTTATGCTTGCCACGCAAGATTGTGGCAACTTGTGTCGCCAGTCGCCCAAGGGTCTGCCCTTGAGCATCTACGACAAACCATTCGCGTTGAATCTCCTGCGGTTTGGCTGAATAAGTTCTCACTTTGTCCTCAACTCCTTCCAGCATACCGAGCTCAATCGGCATACCCAATTTTTACCAGATACAATCCCTGCGCCGGTGCCAGCGGTCCGCACAACCACTCGACCTTCCTTTGCACCAGCAATGCCATCTCCTCAGGTGCGCGCCGTCCGCGTCCAATTTGTAACAGAGTGCCCACGATTCTACGTACCATATGACGCAAGAACGCATCCGCGGTGATCTCGAATGTCAAACGCTTGCCCTCGATAATCCACTCGGCCTGTAGCACCCTGCGCACGGTATTACTGCCCCGGGGGGCTTTGCCAAAGGCAGCGAAATCATGACACCCTATTAAGTATTGACTTGCCTTTTGCATGGCTGCCACATCTAATGGTTCGGGCACATGATATGCATATCGCTGCCACAGCGGGGAACGTACAGCCGCATTCCACACTACGTAGCGATATTGCCGCCACAGCGCGTCATAACGTGGATGGAAATCAAAGGACGCTACGCGACAGTCGCGCAACGCAACATCTATCGGCAACACCGCATTCAGAGCGCGTTGCAAATCTTGAGCTGAGTGTCGCCATGCCACGTTGAACGCAATCACTTGTCCGAGCGCATGCACTCCGGCATCGGTGCGACCAGCGCCCACGATGCGCACCTTCTGCTGGGTGACTTTCTCGATCGCCTTCTCTATCTCGCCCTGTACGGTGCGTCCACGTGCTTGATATTGGAAGCCCAGGAAATCACTTCCGTCATACTCGACTGTAGCCCGGTAGCGCAGCTCCATGGTGCCTTACGACACGACACCTTCGCTTAAAGCCCCCTGAGCTACTCGAGCAACGCGATTTGCACCATAGGTGCAGCATCTCCCTTGCGCGGGCCGAGCTTATAGATGCGTGTGTAGCCGCCAGCACGTCCCTCGTAGCGCCCCGCCAAATCGTCGAACAGCTTGCGTAATACCGCTGCATCATGAATTTCGCGCGCTGCCAATCGGCGCGCATGGAGGTCGCCCCGCTTGGCTAACGTGATTAATCGCTCGGCCTGTGCCTGGATTGCCTTCGCCTTGGCCTCGGTCGTGCGAATCTTCTCATGACGCAACAGCTCAGTGACTAAGTTGCGAAACAAAGCTTTCCGATGGCCCGAATCGCGGCCTAGATGTTTTCCTGCTACTCGATGTCTCATGATATCGGCTCCTCTTCAGCCGTCAGCTCGACCGGCTCAGATTCTCCGACCCTTTCAGAAACTTCTGGGATCTTGGCAAGCACGTCCTTTTGCCCTTCCAAAACTGCCAGGAACCCTTTCTCTTCCAGCTTGCTGAGCAGCTCATCCAACGATTTCTGCCCAAAGTTACGAATTGCCAGAATCTCGTTCTCACCCTTGCGCAACCGCTCCAGAATCTCACCCACTTGTGTGATGCCGGCACGTTTCAAACAGTTATAGGCACGCACGCTCAGTTCAAGTTCTTCAATGGGCACCTCATATAGAGAGGCCGGGATCGCGCTCCCGACTTCAACCTCTTCAACCGGCTGTACCGCGGTCACACCGGCGATCAGCGTGAAATGTTCCACCAAGATGCGCGCTGCTTCCCGGAGTGCATCTTGGGGTGAAATGGTGCCGTCTGTCTTGATCTCGAGGATCAGTCGGTCATAATTGGTCATTTTGGCCACGCGTGCCCGTTCCACCACATAGCTCGCCGACACCACTGGGCTGAAAACCGCGTCTACAGGGATTTCACCGATGGGCAAGCTGCCCCGTTCCTCCGAGGGTGAATATCCACGCCCTCGTTCTACCACCAGCTCGATATCCAAGGAAGCCTCGTCTGAGTCTGCCGTCAGCAGGGGTAAATCAGGGTTGACGATTTCAACGTGAGGCGGACATTCCAAGTCGCCCGCTGTAAGTATTCCCTCGCCTTTCAGCTCGGCATGCAGCCGCGCCGGCTCATCGCTGTACATCTTGACGCGCAGCTTTTTCACGTTCAGAATAAACGCGATCATATCCTCACGCACGTGAGGGATCACCGAAAATTCGTGGTGCACCCCGCTGACGCGCACAGAAGTCACCGCAGCACCCGGTATGGAAGAAAGCAGCATACGCCGCAGAGCATTCCCCAACGTAATACCATAACCACTCTCCAATGGACCGATACTAAATCGGCCATAGTTGCGCGTCATCGCCTCGGTTTCAATCTTAGGCAACACCAAGTCTTTCATTTCCGCTAAGACACCCCCCTCCAAATGCTCCACAAGTCCAACGGAGCATCTCTCTATTCCAGTTGAGGAACAGAGTGCAATCCGCCAGCACAGAAACTCAACGGCTGTAGTATTCCACTATCAGCTGCTCATTCAAAGTAACATCGATATCATCGCGTGAGGGTGCGCTGACCACCGTGCCCGTTAGATTCGCGGCATCCAAGCTGAGCCAACCAGGAGTGCGCGCCCCGTCCAGACGCTGTGCCAGCTCCTTGAAGTAAGTCGTGCGCCGGCTCGACTCATGGACGGAGATCTTGTCACCAACTTTCACCAGGAACGAAGGAACGTCGACCTTAGTATCATTTACGGTGAAGTGCCCATGTCGCACCAACTGCCGTGCCTGGGCACGCGAGTCCGCAAAGCCCAGCCGATATACAACGTTGTCCAGTCTCCTCTCTAACATGATGAGAAGATTGAAACCGGTCAGACCTGGCTGCCGCTGCGCGCGTTCGAAGTAGCGGCGGAACTGCCGCTCCAGAATGCCATAGACACGGCGTGCCTTCTGCTTCGCTCGCAGCTGCAACGCATAATCCGATTCCTTGCGACGAAACTGAGCCTGTTTGCCGTGCATACCGGCAGGATAAGAACGGCGCTCAAAAGAGCACTTCGGTGAAAAACAGCGCTCACCCTTCAGAAACAATTTCTCGCCTTCACGGCGGCACAATTTGCAAACGGGTTCTATGTAACGCGCCAAAGCAATCCTCCCACTCTTGGAAATATATCGTACAGATCCTGACCGCCCGTTATACGCGTCGCTTCTTGGGAGGGCGGCATCCATTGTGCGGGATTGGTGTGACGTCCGTGATGGAACGCAGCTTGAAACCTGCTCCTTGCAAGGAGCGAATAGCTGCCTCGCGTCCTGGTCCCGGTCCCTTCACGAACACATCCAGCTCCCGCACCCCTTGTCCTTGCGCCACACGCGCAACTTGTTGAGCCGCCATTTGGGCGGCATATGGAGTGCTCTTGCGAGATCCCTTGAAGCCAGCAGAGCCGGCACTGGCCCAAGACAGGGTGTTCCCCTGCGGATCTGTGATTGTGATAATCGTATTATTGAAAGTGGCGTGAATGTAAGCACGTGCTACCGGCACATTCTTGCGCTCTTTGCGGCCGGTGCTCCGGCGTGCAGATGTTTTCCCATTAGACATATCCAGCTACCTCCATGCATCCACAAGAGATCAATATATTGCAGACCTGCATTACTTCTTGGCCCGCGAGCGCTTGCGTCCGGGCACGGTCTTGCGTGGGCCACGCTTTGTACGCGCATTGGTGCGCGTGCGCTGACCACGCACTGGCAAGTTACGCCGATGTCGTAGCCCACGATAACACTGGATCTCCTGAAGACGCTTAATGTTCATCTGCACTTCGCGCCGCAAGTCACCCTCAACCACAAAGTTCTTATCGATGACCTCACGCAATCGGGCGATTTCATCCTCGGTCAAGTCCCTGACACGTGTATCGGGGTTCACTTGAGCCATACGCAGCACTTCTTTACTATTGTGGCGCCCGATCCCATAAATGTAGGTCAAAGCAACCTCTACACGTTTGTCACGTGGCAGGTCAACGCCTGCAATACGTGCCATTCACAAGCCTCCTTTCATCATCAAAACAACGCGCTAACGAAGGACTGATGCACCGCCTACCCCTGGCGCTGCTTGTGCTTGGGATTCGTGCAGATGACACGGATAATGCCTCTGCGCTTGATTATCTTGCACTTCTCACAACGACGTTTCACAGATGGTCGCACTTTCATTTTGTGAAATACCCCCTTCACACCGCACTAACGACACCTTGCGCTATGAATCTATCCTTTATACTACACCCGAGCTTCGATAAAACTACCTTAACTTTATAACCGTGTCAATATTTCCGGATCGCCCTCGGTTACCAAAACGGTATGTTCAAAGTGGGCTGAACGTGAGCCATCCACTGTTACAACCGTCCAACCGTCTTCCAAAACTTTGGTTCGCCAGTCGCCCGCTACCACCATTGGCTCAAGTGCCAAGGTCATGCCGCTCAGCAGCGGGTAGTTTTTAGGCCGCTGGCCGCGTTCACCCAAATAGTTGGGTATATCCGGTTTCTCGTGCATATGGCGTCCAATGCCATGACCCTGGTATTCGTGCAATACGTTAAAACCATTCCGTTCCACATAAGTCTGGATGGCACGGATCAAGTTCCACAGATGATTACCCTCGCGCGCCTGAGCAATCCCGATGTTCAAAGCTTCCTCGGTCACTCGAATCAGCCGCTGCGATAGCGCATCTACCTCACCGATTGCCAGAGTGATCGCCGCATCACCGTGATAACCTTTGTAGATTGCGCCCACGTCGATGCTCAGAATATCTCCTTCCCGAAGCACCCGATCAGGGCTTGGTATCCCATGTACCACTTCTTCATTGATCGAAGTACATATCGAAGCCGGAAAATCATTCCTGCCATTACCGGGATACCCTTTGAAAGAGGGGATTCCTCCCCTTTTGCGAATAATTTCCTCTGCTATGCGATCCAATTCAGCGGTCGTGACCCCCGGACGTGCCCTCTGACACATGGCTTCCAGCACTTCCGCGACAATCCGGCCAGCCTGACGCATCAGTGCCACCTGTTCCTTGGTCTTGCGCTCGACTGGCGGTCGCCTATCCTTCATCCCCGTCCGTCACATGACACGGCCGCTTTAAGTTCGGCCTCCACACTTTCAATGGGCTGATTGCCGTTGATCTCCACCAAGACGCCCTGCTTCTTGTAGTAATCGATCAACGGACTTGTCTGTTCCCAATAAACCTTTAAACGATAGCGCACCGTTCCAGGCCGATCGTCATCACGCTGATAAAGCTCCCCTCCACAGCGGTCACAAGTCCCATCTTGGTGCGGCGGATTGTATACGATATGGTACACAGCACCACACTTACGACACACACGGCGCCCGCTCAGCCGCTCCACCAACACCTCATCTGGCACCAGAATGTTCAACACCTGACAGATGCGATGTCCCTGCTTTGCCAATGCTTCATCCAACGCAACCGCCTGTCCGAGAGTTCTAGGAAAGCCGTCCAGCAACGCACCACGCTGGCAATCCGGTTGCGACAAACGTTCCATCACCATCGCGGTGGTGAGATCATCCGGCACCAGCTCACCTCGCTCGATATAGGTAACCACCTGACGCCCAAACTTCGTCTTGTTGAGCAAATGCTCGCGGAAGAGGTCACCGCTAGCGACGTGGGGAACTCCCAGCATCTCACGCAAGAAGGCCGCTTGCGTTCCCTTGCCCGCACCTGGTGGACCCAGCAACACTACGAACTTCGGCTCAGATGACATCCGTGTTATCTCCCATCTCGAACTCTACTTGATGAACCCTTCGTAATGACGCATCAAAAGCTGGGCTTCCAGCTGTCTCACCGTATCGAGCACCACGCCCACCACAATCAGCAATCCGGTACTCGTGATCAGCAACGCCTGGGTTTGTCCTCCTGTGCGCTCCAGTCCAGGAATCAGTTGCACGACCCACGGCAGAATCGCCACACTTCCCAAGAAGATCGCACCCACCAATGTAATCCGCTGCACCACTCGGTTGAGATATTCCTCGGTACGTTTGCCCGGCCGTAAGCCGGGGATAAATCCACCCTGACGCTGCAGCGACTCCGCGAGATTTTGCTGGCGGAAGATCACATCCGTATAAAAATACGTGAACCCGATCACCATCAGGAAGTACATGATCCAATAAAGCCATGCATCATTCGAGGGCTGCAATGTCTCGTACACGCCATTGATCATGCGTTGCAAGAAACCTGTCGCCTCCGGTCGATAGAAGTAGCTGGCAATCGTGCTCGGAAAGATCATGACGGACTGGGCAAAGATCAACGGAATCATACCGGCGCTATTTACGCGCAGCGGGATGTGTGCACTTTGCCCTCCATACACCCGCATACCCCGCACCCGCTTGCCATACTGCACCGGAATGCGTCGCTGCCCTTCCTGTACCACTACGATAACGCCCACTGTAGCAGCGGTGATGAGAGAGAAGATGATCAGACCAACATAGTCCTGGCCAATAATGAACTGCCCTACGTTCTGTGGCAGTCGCGCTACAATGCCTCCAAATATGATCAGCGACACACCGTTGCCAATGCCCTGCTCTGTGATCAGCCCACCCAACCACACAGCAAAAATGGTGCCCGCGGTCATTGTGGCAATTGTCGCAATCGTCCCTAATGGATCCACGTCAAAACCAAAATTCGGCAGCACGTTGATCCCAACCGAACGTTGCAGGAAGACCGCCTGGCCATACCCCTGCAAGGCCGCCAGTGGCACGGTCAGCCAGTAGGTGTACTGATTCAGCTTCTCGCGCCCGCCGGGATCTTTAGCGATCCGCTCTAGCTGTGGGATGATGGGTGTCAGCAGCTGGAGAATGATCGACGCGGTGATATAGGGATACACCCCCATCGCCATCACAGAAAAGTTGGCAAGAGCACCTCCCGACAACAGGTCGAGAAAGTTCACCAGCTGGCTGCCCGCCTCACCTCGCGCCAGAAAGTTGCGCAACGCCTCCTGATCTACGCCCGCAACCGGTATATGGGATGCCGCCCGGTAGATAAAGAGTATTAGGAATGTGTACAAGATCTTGCGGCGAAGATCGGGTAAGCTGAACGCATTTTTGATCGCCTTGAACATCGCCTATCTCCTGCAGCGCGCTGCCGAACGTCTATTTCGCCAGGGGCAATATTTCGACTGTGCCACCGGCTGCCTCAATTCCTGCGCGTGCACTGGACGAGACACGGTGCGCCTTCACGATGAGAGGGTGTTCGAGCTTCCCCCGGCCCAAGATCACCACTGGCTGTCGAGCGGACTTGATAATACCCGCTGCTGCCAAGGTCTCTGGCGACACCTCGGAACCCGGTGCGAAACCCGCCAGTCGCTCCAAATTCACCTCAGCATACTCCACGCGCCAGATGTTGGTGAATCCACGCTTGAAAGGCAAACGACGCACAAGCGGGAGCTGACCGCCCTCGAAATACGGCCCTTTGACTCCGCCGGCACGTGCGCCTTGCCCCTTAGTACCACGTCCAGCTGTCTTGCCCTGGCCAGCAGCGATGCCACGACCGACACGTTTCTTCTCCTTCTTACTTCCAGGAGCAGGACGCAAATCATGCAGCTTCATAAGTCTATACCTCTTGCACTTGCACCAAATGACGTATCTTATCCAGCATCCCGCGGATCACCGGGGTATCCTCGTGCTCTACCGTGTGACCCAACCGGCGTAACCCTAAAGCGCGGATCGTCCTTTTCTGGCGCTCTGAATAACCTATCGCGCTCTTCGTCCAGGTAATGCGCAACCGCTTGACCGTGCCGTTAGTGCTCATTCTTTCTACTCCAGAACGGTTGTACTCGACTCAGCGGTACTCCGCGCAGCTCAGCAGTTCGAGCCGGATCCTGTAACTCATACAGAGCCTTCACCGTTGCCTTGACGACATTCAGAATATTGGAGCTCCCTTGACTCTTAGTCAGGATATCTCGGATCCCAGCTGCTTCCACCACCGCGCGCACCCCGCCTCCTGCGATCACTCCTGTACCGGGCGAAGCTGGCTTCAGGAACACCTTAGCCGCGCTGTAGCGGGAGGTGATCTCGTGCGGAATCGTGGTGCCCACCATGGCGATCGGCCGCATATTACGCCGCGCTCGCTCTGCACCCTTCCGGATAGCGTCCGGAACTTCACGAGCCTTGCCGACCCCGACGCCGACACTCCCTTTGTTGTCACCCACAACTACAACGGCGCGGAAGCTAAAATGGCGACCGCCTTTGATCACTTTAGCGGTGCGGGCGATGTGCACGACACGCTCGTCCAATGCCTCAACTTCTTCGAATTCGCGCTCCTGTTCGATCTCCACTTATTGATCCCTCCCATCGGGCAGACTATGCACGGCGAAAGCGCTGCAAATGTCTAAAACTCCAGGCCTCCTTCACGAGACGCCTCGGCCAGAGCCTTCACCCGGCCGTGATACTTATAACCGCCCCGATCAAATACCACCCGCCGGATGCCGACGCGCAAAGCGCGCTCGGCCAACAGTCGCCCCACTTGTGCAGCCTGTTGTGTCTTGGTCAAACCTTTGAGCTGATCACGCAGCTCCGGATCGATGCTGGATGCTGCTACCAGGGTATGACCCCGACTATCATCGATGACCTGAGCATAAATGTGATTTAAACTGCGAAAAACGTTCAGACGCGGACGTTCCGGGGTGCCCACCACTTTCTTGCGCACCCTCTGATGGCGTCTGATGCGTGCTAAGTGAGCTTCATTCGTTCTACCCATCGAGCTTCTCCGTGCACTTCTTGGATCTTACTTCTTACCGCCTTTGCCACCCTTGCCGGCTTTTCCAGCCTTACGTCTTATCTGTTCATTGAGATAGCGAATCCCCTTGCCCTTATAAGGCTCAGGCGGACGGACACGACGGATGCGCGCCGCGATTTCACCCACTAGCTCCTTATCTGCTCCTGAGACCACGATGGTGCGACCGCCCTTGTCCACGCTGAATGAAATCCCCGCCGGCGGCTCGAAGGTCACCGGATGCGAATATCCCACATACAACACCAGCTTATTGCCCTGCATCTCAGCACGATATCCGACACCTTCGATCTCCAATGTGCGGCTGAATCCTTGGCTGACACCCAGTACCATATTGTTCAGCAGCGCCCGGGTCAGACCGTGCAACGCGCGATGCCGACGCTGATCAGTAGGCCGCCGCACGACCAGCTGAGACCCTTCCAAAGAGATTTGCATATCAGGATCAAAGCTGCGTACCAGCTGACCCTTCGCTCCTTTTACGAGCACCTGGCTGCCCTGGATATCCACACTGACACCAGCTGGAATTGCTATCGGCATACGACCTACACGAGACATAACGCAAAACCTCACTCTAGAACATACAGGGTTGAAGCGATCACCACACGTAGCACAAGACCTCGCCACCTACCCCCAGGCGACGGGCTTGTCGATCGGTTAAAACACCCTTCGATGTGGATATGATAGCGATCCCTAGACCAGCACGCACCCAGGGTAGATTATCATGCCCCACATAGACTCTGCGCCCAGGTTTGCTCACACGTTTCAAGCCCTTTATCACCGACACAGGCGGTTTACCAGGGGCATACTTCAGCTTCAGGCGCAGCACGGGTACCGGGCGTGAAGGGATGACCTCATATCCTTCGATAAAGCCCTCCTCTTTCAGAATGCGAGCAATTGCCTCACGCATCCGCGAAGTCGGCATGGTCACCTGCGCGTGTTGGGCCATTGTCGCATTACGAATTCGAGTTAGCATATCCGCGATTGGATCAGAGACGCTCATTCGTGTGCTCTCCTGCTTGTATCTACCAACTGGACTTGATGACACCGGGGATCACCCCTTCGTTTGCCAATTCACGGAAACAGATGCGGCACAACCCAAAGCGTCGCATATATCCACGCGGACGCCCGCAACGCGAACAGCGGTTACGCACCCGCACTGCATATTTACGCCTGGTCTCTCGGATCATCATGCACTTCTTGGCCACCGTTATCTCCTCTTGAAAGGCATCCCCAGAAGCGCCAGCAAACGACGCGCCTCTTCGTCCGTCTGGGCAGTCGTGACGATGGTGATGGACATCCCGCGAATCTTGTCGATCTTGTCGTAAACGATCTCGGGCCAGACCAACTGTTCCGTCAATCCGATAGAATAATTGCCTCGTCCGTCGAATTTATCCGGCGATACACCTTGGAAGTCACGCTGACGCGCCAAGGCAATGTTCATCAGGCGATCGAGGAAATCGTACATACGTCTGCCACGCAGGGTTACCTTGACTCCAATCGGATTGCCAGCGCGCAGCTTGAAGGCAGCAATGGACTTCTTTGCCCGTGTGATGATCGGCTTCTGCCCCGTGATGGCCATCAGATCTTGAGAAATGGCGTCCAACGCCTTGACATTTTGCAAGGCTTCTCCGGCGCCGACGTTGATGACCACCTTCTCAATGCGAGGCACTTGCATAACGTTCCGATAGCCGAACTCTTTCATCAGAACGGGCACTACTTCTTTTTGGTAACGTTCCTTCAACCTAGGTACAGGTATCTCCGGCATAACACGCCCCCACCATCGTCAATTAAACGTCTCACCGCATTTCTTACATCTTCGCATCTTGCGGCCATCCACAAAAGCGAAGCCGACACGCGTGCGCTCATTGCATTGCGGACAGATCAGCGCTACCTTAGAGATTGCCAGCGGTGCTTCGCGCTCGATGATACCCGTCTGGGTACGCGTTTGACTCACACGGCGCTGATGTTTTTTGATAATATTATGGCCTCCCACGATCACCCGATCCTTATTAGGATCGCGCGCAATACGCCGACGGAATCGGTCGATCTTCCAACCGCGCAGTACCTGGCGCACCGTGCCCCGCTGGCCGCGCTCATCTCCGGAGATGATTTCAACCGTATCTCCCGCTTTAATCTTCATCATATTCGCACCACCCCTCCTGTTTCTGGCCTCACTGATTAGGATGTTCGTCGCTCACAACACCTCAGGAGCCAGCGACACGATCTTCATAAAACCTTT
This sequence comes from Ardenticatenia bacterium, assembly GCA_003130875.1. Taxonomy (GTDB): domain Bacteria; phylum Chloroflexota; class Anaerolineae; order 4572-78; family NAK82; genus NAK82. Next base: position 5,871 of record QEXY01000124.1, on the reverse strand, counting down.
CTCGCGCAGCTCGCGCGCTACCGGCCCGAAGATGCGCGTGCCCTTCGGATTACGCGTGGTGGGATCCAATATTACGGCGGCGTTATCATCGAATCGAATATAGGAGCCGTCACTGCGCCCATACTCCTTGGTTGTGCGCACGACCACTGCCCGCACGATCTCGCCCTTTTTAACCGAGCCTTGCGGTGTGGCCTGCTTGACCGTGGCGATGATGATATCTCCCACAGTAGCGTACCGTCTTTTAGAACCGCCCATAACCCGGATACACAGAATCTCTTTTGCTCCGGTATTGTCTGCCACCTTAAGTCGACTTTCCTGCTGGATCATAGACTTGACTCCTCAACCGATGTGTGTTGCAGCGTATCTCCGCTCCTGCACAACTGCTACCGTGCGCACTATGTGTCGCCGAGTGCAGCTGCCGTCGGTATCAGAGACTAGCTCGCTCCAGGATTTCAGTAACCACCCAACGCTTTTCCTTGCTGAGAGGTCGTGATTCGATCATGCGCACCAAGTCACCAACCTGACAGGCATTATGTTCATCGTGCGCCTTGTAGCGCTTACGCCGCCGGATCACTTTGCCGTATAACGGATGGCGCTTCAAGCTCTCCACGCTGACGACCACCGTCTTATCCATCTTATTGCTGACGACGCGCCCTATCAGGATCTTTCGTCTTTCTCGCACCATAGATGTCCCACCTTCACAATAACTGGATATCCCGCCACTCCATATGCTCAAGCGGATTGCCTGCGCAGTTCTCGCATCCGCATTTCGGTCTTCAGACGAGCGATATCGCGCTTCAGCTCGGTCAGACGATTGTAGTTCTGTAACTGACCAATTGCCATCTGAAAACGCAGATTGAACAGTTCTTCCTGAACACTGCGCAGACGTGCTTGAAGCTCCACATCGGACAACGCACGTATCTCCTGGGGACGCATCATTATGCCTCCTCCAGACTGTGGCGTGTCACAAATTGGGTTTTGATCGGCAGTTTGTGCGCCGCAAGACGCATTGCCTCGCGAGCAGCCTCTTCGGAAACGCCGCTAATCTCAAAGAGGACGTGACCAGGTTTCACCACAGCCACCCAATGATCCACGTTACCCTTGCCGCTGCCCATACGCGTCTCGGCTGGCTTCGCCGTTACCGGTTTATCGGGAAAGATGCGAATCCACACCTTGCCACCACGACGCACATAACGCACAATCGCACGTCGCGCGGCTTCGATCTGACGGCTCGTCATCCAACAAGGTTCAAGCGCCTGCAGCCCGAACTCACCAAAGGACACTTCGGCGCCCCGGCTGGCTTTTCCTTTCAACCGACCCCGCATTTGTTTACGATACTTGACACGCTTTGGCATCAACATAGCGGCACTTTCTCCCTCAAAACCTTAGTATTCCAGCGCCATTTCCTCACGGGGCTTAGGAACCACATCGCCCTTGTAAATCCACACCTTTACCCCAATGCGCCCAAAGGTCGTCAGGGCCTCCGCACGCGCATAATCGATGTCTGCTCGCAAAGTATGACGCGGCACACGCCCCTCACGCTGCGTCTCCATACGCGCCATTTCAGCATTAGCCAGACGACCTGCGCACGTGATCATAATACCTTGTGCCCCGGCCCGCATGGCGCGCCGTATCGCCTGTTTCATAGCCCGCTTGTGTGAGATGCGGCGCTCAATCTGCTGCGCGATCGAATCGGCAACCAAGTAGGCATCGAGATCGGGTTCCTCGATCTCCTGCACATCTATGTGCACCTTTTTGCCGGTCAGTTCCTCCAGCTCCTTGCGCATCTGATTCACATTAGCACCCTTCCGACCAATAATAATACCGGGCTTGGCCGTCCAAATGCGCACCGAGACCTGCTTGGCTGCCGGAAGCCGCTCAATATCCACTGCGGATACGCTGCCACGCTCATTGCTGCTTCTCAGGAAATCGCGGATCATCAGGTCCTCTTTCAAGAGCTCAGTATATTCAGCGCCCTCAGCGTACCAATGTGCTCGATGATCCTTGATGATGCCCAATCGAAGCCCTATGGGATGTGCTTTACGTCCCAAAGTAAAACCTCCTTAATTCTGGTGTACACTGCCATCCCTGGTCTAATATGATCTCGCGCGCTATTCCTCTTCCGCCTCTTGTAGCACGACCCGGATATGCGACGTACGCTTGCGGATCGGCTTGAAGCGCCCGCGCGCACCGAAGCGGCGCCATGCGCGCATAGGGCCCGGGTTCGCCACGATCTCGGCGATCACCAAATCCTCCGGAGAAAGGCCATAGTTCTCCTCCGCATTGGCTATAGCGCTCTTGATCGTCTTCGCGACAGGCACCGCAGCCGCATGCGGCATCAGACGCAACACCTCTAGAGCCTTTGTAGCTCGCATTCCGCGCACTAGATTGACAATCCGTCTGGCCTTGATGGGTGACCCGGGCACATATTTGCTCTCTGCTCGTACCTGAAATCGGATATCAGCCATAGAACCTATCCTTTCTCAATCCTCAGCGCACCCGAGAACCCTTTTCTTTCACCACGTGCCCGCGGAAGAAGCGCGTGATGGCGAACTCGCCCAATTTGTGATTCACCATGCTTTCCTGAATGTAAATCGGCACGTGCTGACGCCCATTATGCACTGCGATCGTATGCCCCACCATCTCAGGAGAAATGGTGCTATCGCGTGCCCAAGTCTTGATCACTCGCTTCTCGCCAGCGGCGTTTAACGCCTGAATTTTTTTCAACAGCTTAGGATCGACCCATGGTCCTTTCTTTGCCGAACGCGTCACCGTTACTACCTCCGCTTCTTCTCACGCCGATGGACGATAAACTTATCCGTGAGCTTATTACGTCGCGTCTTATATCCCAACGCGGGCTTACCCCACGGCGTCTTTGGACCGGGCATACCGACCGGCGCGCGTCCTTCACCTCCGCCGTGTGGGTGTGAAGCCGGGTCCATTGCCGAGCCACGCACCGTCGGCCGACGTCCCAACCAACGACTGCGCCCCGCCTTGCCCAACGAGATATGGCTGTGTTCCACGTTGCCTACCTGACCAATCGTAGCCATGCAACGTTGATGGATCAGCCGCACTTCACCGCTGGGCAGCCGCACTTGGGCATAGTCACCCTCCTTGGCGATGATCTGCGCCGAGGTGCCCGCCGAACGCACAAGCTGCCCCCCTCGTCCTGGTTGGAGCTCGATGTTATGGATCAAAGTACCTAAGGGGATGCGCTGAATAGGCAGCGCATTACCCACCTTTATCTCCGCATCCGGACCCGAGGTCAGCACATCGCCCACCATCAGGCCTAGCGGAGCGATGATATAGCGCTTTTCGCCATCGGCGTAGGCCAGCAGGGCAATGCGTGCCGAGCGATTCGGGTCGTACTCAATGCTGACCACTCGCGCCGGAATGCCAAACTTGTCACGCTTGAAATCGATCACACGATACAATCGCTTGTGCCCACCGCCACGGTGACGCACGGTGATCTTTCCGGCGGAATTGCGCCCGGCATGCACCTTGAGGCGTGTGACCAATCGCCGTTCGGGCTCAAGCTTGGTGATTTCTTCAAATGTCGAAACCGTCATCCCTCGCCGGCCGGGCGAGGTCGGCTTATAACTTCGAATAGGCATAGCGGTCCTCCACCTTATCGCCTACTATCTTCCTATTCCCACCAATCTGTCGAATCAGACGCCCTCGAATATCTCGATCTTCTGTCCCGGTGCCACCGTCACGATAGCTTTCTTCCACGCTGGAGTGCGTTTGACACGCTTGCGCCCCCAGCGGCCAAAACGCGGTGGCATATTGATGACACGTACCTTCTCTACCTCGACCTTGAACACCTGCTCGATCGCTTCGCGGATCTGCACCTTGTTCGCCCGCCGATCCACCTCGAAAATGTACCGGTTCACCTCCGCCGCAAGGGTGCTCTTCTCAGTGTTTAGCGGGCGTTTAATCACCTCATAAGGGCTTAATTCGGCCATCGCTACACCTCACAGCCTAACCACTGTTCGATGGTCGCCAATGCATCTGTCGGCATGATGAGATAATCGTGCTGCAACAGATCGCGCACATTAAGATAACCGGCATACAATGTCAGCACATCTGGCAAATTACGGGCCGCAAGTTCCACGTTTGTGTTACGACCCGCCAACAAGATCACGGCGCTGCCATCTACATTCAAGTTCTTGAGCGCATCCACCATGGTATGCGTCTTGGGCGCTTCCAGCTCCAGCTTATCCAACACAATAATGCGCTCCGCCGCTGCCTTGACCGACAACGCCGAACGTAGTGCCAAGCGACGCATCTTGCGTGGCATCCTCTGCACATAGCTCCGTGGATGAGGACCGTGTGCGATACCTCCCCCAACAAAGATAGGCGCATTGCGGCTTCCATGACGTGCGCGACCAGTGCCTTTCTGGCGATACCACTTCGCTTTAGTGCGATTGACCTCACCACGCGTCTTCGTATCGTGAGTGCCCAAGCGTCGATTGGCCAACTGGCGTACCAATGCCTGGTGCATAACCGGGATGTTCGGCTCAATGCCGAAGATATCATCCCGCAGCACTATCTCGCCTACTCGCTCGCCTGCCATATTTCTGACTACGACTTGCATCGCCTATCTCCGCTTCTTCGAAACCGTGGTCTTACGCGCTTCACGAATGACGAGCAGCCCATTACGCGCACCCGGCACGGCTCCCTTCACCACCAGCAAATTGCGCGCCGGATCCACCATGACCACCTCAAGATTCTGTATCGTCACGCACTCATTACCCATCCGGCCAGCCATGCGCAGACCTTTAAACACCCTGCCAGGTGTTGAACCGGCGCTGATCGCCCCAGGAGCGCGCCAACGGTCAGACTGCCCGTGCGTCTTCGGACCTCCACCGAAGCCGTGACGCTTCACCACGCCGGCAAAGCCGCGTCCTTTCGAAATGCCGGTCACGTCCACCAACATGCCAACCTGAAAAATGCCGACGTCAATCTTTTGGCCTTCCTGATATTGATCGATGTCGTTCGTGCGAATCTCACGCAAGTAGCGCAAGGCCGGCGCGTTATGCTTGGTCAAGTGGACGCGCTGCGGCTTGGTCAAACGACTCGGCTTGATCTCCTCGAAACCCAGCTGGATCGCGGCATAACCGTCCCGTTCTGGCGTCTTCACCTGGGTTACGTAGCACGGCCCCGCCTGGATGACCGTCACCGGGATGACTTCTCCCTGTTCACTAAAAATCTGGCTCATTCCCAGCTTCTTGCCCAGAATGCCTCTCATCTGTTTTTCTCACAGGGCGGGGACTGTCCAGCTGCCAGATCGCTGCATCATCCCCTACCCTGCCCTCCTTTCTATCCGTGCTCAGGACAGCGCCAATTGGCACGTTCCAAGGATCAAGTAATTGCCAAATGGAACCAAAAATTACTTAATCTCAACATCAACACCGGCAGGCAGATTCAGGCGCACCAGCGCATCAATGGTTTTCGAGCTGGGTTCGACCACATCGATCAGACGCTTGTGCGTGCGGATCTCGAACTGCTCGCGCGAATCTTTGTCAATAAAAGGTGACCGGATGACAGTAAATCGTTCGATTCGCGTCGGCAAGGGCACCGGCCCCACCACAATGGCGCCTGTGCGCTCCGCAGCATCTACGATCTGCCGCACGGACTGATCCAAAACACGGTGATCGTATGCCTTCAAACGAATGCGTATTTTCTGTTTGGCCATACCTCTGCCCTTCGCCCACCTAATGTGATACCTTTTACCTGTGAAATGCACTCCGAAAGAGATCGCGAACTGCTTTATTCCAAGATCTTGGTGATGACCCCGGCGCCCACGGTGCGACCACCTTCGCGGATGGCAAACCGGCTGCCCGCCTCCAGCGCCACCGGCACGATCAG
>QEXY01000123.1 GCA_003130875.1 Ardenticatenia bacterium | reverse complement strand
CGCAGAACCGGTGCGCGGATCTGCATCCACGACCAGCAAGCGAAATGTTGCATGAGAAGATTCCATGCAGGGCGGCAGCTCTTCCTGCATACTTCCAGTATATGCGAGATTGTGCCACTGATACCTTTCAGCTGCCTTGCAAAATTATTCGACTGTGTTACAGGGGAAGAGGAAGATTATGGGGATTCCTCCAGGAAATAGCCGCGCCCACGTACCGTGCGGATGACAGGCAGGCCCGGCAGCGCGAACGAGCGCAGCTTGGCACGCAGACGCGAGATGAGAGGACGCACAATGTTCTCCGCTGTAATGGCATCCAACTGCTCGCCGAGCGCTTCCTGCGCCAACTGAAGACACGAGAACACCCGTCCTGGTTGTTTCATCAGAACTTTCATAATGCGCGCCTCACTCTCACTCAAATCTACCTTTCCATCAGCAACAGGCGGATCGAGAAAGAGCTGGCGGCGCTGAAGGTCTAACACCAACGGCAGCAGGTATAGGTGGTCATCACTGTCCCGAGACGATGAAACCAAGGTGGGGGTCATAGCAGATGGGGTTTCGTGCAACGCTTCAAGCGCTTGGTAGATGAGCTGCACTAGCTGTTCACGGCGACGTTGCGCCGCGCGCTTTTGCAGTGCACGCTCTACGGCCTCTATAACCTGGCGCTCTCCGATCGGTTTCCTGAGGTAATCCACCACCTCAGACTTGACAGCGGTGATGGCGCTCTCCAACGTGGCATGACCGGTGAGGATGATAATGAGCAACTCCGGCCAGCGCGCGTGGGCAATACGCATAACCTCTTCACCACCCATGCCTGGCATGGAGAGATCCAGCACCATCACATCGTAAGTCGCGCCTTCCAACAGGCGCAACGCTTCTTCACCGTCGCCTGCAATATCAGCGACGAAACCGGAGGTACGCAATGCCTGAGCGAGTGCATAGCTGGTGCATAGATCGTCATCCACCACCAACACGTGCGCCGATTGTCTCTGTTCGGGGGAATCAGCTGCCGGCATCGTATCCTCACCTCCATACCCGATGACCATATGGAAAGCCCCACTTCCAACTGGAACGCTTCACCTCTGACCAAGACCGCCGGTCGTACCGCAACCGGTGTGCCCTCCGCCGTTCCAACCCACAGAAAATCGGAGCGCGTCGATGCCCCAAGACATTTTACCACAAATTCTATCCAGATGCAGGGAAGCACTTGCGCCATGAGATCGCATTGTCGAGCAAAGAAAAACGCGAAGGGCATATCCCCTTCGCGTCTTCCCGCATACAGAGTCCTCTGACGCGCACTAGGTCACAACACCTTAGTGGCGGCGTGACACCACCGACCAGGCAAGCGCTTCCAGTCCGGCACGCACCTCCGACGCAGGGAATCGCTCCAGCGCGCGACACGCCTCCTCACACTGGCGATAGGCATCACAACGCGCCCGCTCGATCGCTGGAGAAGCCTGTACCCAATGTAGCAACCTCTCCACCTCCTCAGCGCTCGCGCCATCGTCTATGCGGTCGATGGTCGCGCGCAACGCAGCCGGCATATCCTGATGCGCCGCGTAGATCAACGGCAAGGTGATCTGGCGGCGTCGCAGATCCCCCCCTACCGGCTTGCCCAACTCCTGAGGGTCGCCGACATAGTCCAGGATGTCGTCCGTAATCTGGAAGGCCATGCCCAGATGGTGACCGAAACGCCCCAGCGCGTCGATCTGCTCCTCATCCGCTCCACTGACCACCCCGGCTGCCTTCAGCCCTTCCTCGAAGAGGGCAGCGGTCTTGCCGGCAATCTTGGTGAAGTAGGCCTGGAGCGCCTCATCCAGCGGAGACACATCGGCCACCACGCTGATCTCCCCTTCACAGATGCGCACCGAGGCACGTCCCAGGCATTCCAACACGCGCAGGTCACCGCTGCGCGCGATGGACTCGGCCGCCAAAGCGAAGAGATAGTCACCGCCCACCAGCGCGGCGTCGCGGAACCACTTGCTGTGCACTGTCTCCAACCCACGCCGGCGCGGCGATTGATCGATCAGGTCATCGTGCACCAGCGAGGCGGCATGGATCAGCTCCACCGCCGAAGCAACCGCCAGCACGCGCGGCGTGTCAAAATGGTTCAAACGCGCGGCGAGCAGGATCAGCGCCGCACGCAGGCGCTTCCCACCCGCCTGGATGACGTGCCGCGCCGGCTGTGAAATCAGCAGCACCGGCGATGTCACCAGGCTCTGCATAAAGGCATCCACCTGAGCAAGCTGCGCCTGCAACTCCAGGCGCGCCATAATCTCAGGCAAGGCAGCATATGCGGTTACCAACTCCATTGTGCATATCGGTGTGCTCATCGAACTCTCTGCTTTCCTCAACATAGTGTGTCAAAACCTGTCTCAGCGAGCGCGAAATGTGCTCAAGACCGTCTCAGCATACGGCAGTGCGCGATCCAGCAACCCTTTCTCCACCATCCAGCGCATCACATCCTCCCACTCCGCCGAAGAGGGCAAGTCACCTTTGGGGAAGGGGGGCATGCGGAAGGTGCCGCGCACGTTGTCAGGCACCCTGCCCTTTTCAATGAGCAGGTCAGCGAAATCGGCTGGGCGACTGTTCAGGTCGTCCACTGCCCGATTCCATGCGCGTAGGAAGCCTCGCACCGCTTCAGGCTTGCCCTCCACACTGCTGTGCGAGAAAGCCAGCACGGTTTGGGAATACTGACTGTGCCGGGTGTCATCCACGATCAAATGGGCACCGCCGGCTATGGCGCCCGATGCCAACGGGTCGGGCAGCGTGGCGGCTTGTACCTGGCCAGCCATCAGCTGTTCATAACGCACTGGGATGGCACTGACCTCCAGTGTCTGGATTTGTCCGCGCGTCAGACCTTCCGTTGTCAAAAGGCGCTCGGTGACATACTCGATGATAGTGTTCTGGCTGATGGCGATCGTCACGCCAGCCAGATCCTGCACTGTGCGCAGCGTACTCTCGGGCGCCGCCAACACACGAAACATAGCGGCATCAGGAGTCGCGCGTAACGCAGTGGCGATCACGTGCAGCTGCGCCTTCTCACGGTTGAAAAGGCCAACTGCAACCAGATCGGTCAACATGCCATCGATCTCACCCGCCTGCATCAGGGCATCGCGCTCCTGCGCCCCCTTCACAGGAACGAGCTCGACCGTGACCCCTTCCACTTGAAAATAACCCCTCTGCTCTGCCACATAGAAGGGCAATGTGTCGAGGATGGGCAACAAACCCACCCGCAAGCGCTGTTCACGGACACCGCCCCCCCACGGCAAACACGCTGTTAACATGATCAGGGCTGCGAACATCCCACTCAGAGCACGCAAATGCAAGCTTCGTCCATGCTCCCATGTTACAAATTTCACGACCTTATTGTACATCTCTGCCTAAAGAGTGTCCATAGGTCAGACGGGTCGAATCACAGTCAAAAGACCTAGGGAGGAGATAGGCCTTTTGGGCCTGGGGATCATTTCAGCAGACCCTGACGGTAGCCCTCACTGACCGCGTGACTGCGGTTCTTAGCCCCCAGCTTGCGGTAGACGTTTGCCAGGTGATTCTTGACCGTCTTCTCCGCCATGAAGAGTTGCTCGGCGATCTCAGCAGTTGTCTTGCCCGCCGCGATGAGCTGGAGCACTTTGGTCTCAGTACGGGTCAGCGTGGGGCGTGCGCGCACATCTTGTGCGACGCGACGGTATTCGTCCAGCAGATAGCCAGTGATGGCGGGATCGAGCCAGCTCTTGCCAGCATAAATCGCGCGGATGGCCTCGGCGATGTCCGCTGCCTTAGCGCTTTTGACGATGTAACCGACCGCGCCGGCCATCGCGGCTGCGCGCACGTCGGCATCGTCATCCGACTCGGTCAGCACCAACACCCGCACATTGGGACAGCGGGCGACGATCTGCTCAATCGCCCGGATGCCACCTTGTGGATCGTGGCGGGGCATGCGCAAATCCATCAACACCACATCAGGTTGCAACCTGGCTGTAGCTGCGACGGCTTCCTCGGGCGAGGCTGCTTCACCCACCACTGTGATGTCATCCTGCCGATCCAGAAGCTTGCCCAGCAATTCACGATGTAAGGCAACGTCATCCGCGATCAACACCCGCACTGGCATCTATTCCTCCCCGTCGTCCTCCTGGATCACGGACAGATCGATCAGCACCTGACACCCCTTTCCCGGAGCGGAGCGCAATGTGAGTTCAGCTCCGATCTCTTGAGCACGCTCGTGCATGTTACGCAAACCCATGCCGTTGGCAGCCTGCAATGCTTGGGCGACCTCGAAGCCGCATCCATCATCGGCCACCTTCACGAGCACCCGACCGTCTGCGCGGCGCACAGTGATCACAGCCCGATTGGCATGGGCATGTTTCCATATATTGGTCAGTGCCTCAGTCACGATATAGCCCACATGGCGCACCGTGTCGACAGGCACCGGCAGCTCCCCGCGCGGCAGCTTCAACAAAACGGGCAGTTCCGTGTTATGCTGAAAACGCTCCGCAATACGCGTCAATTCCTCTCCCAACGTCAGCTGAGTGGGATCTTGGCGCAATGCGCGCACGATCCAGCGGATGCCCTCGTGCACCTCACCCGCCATCGTGATGACGCGATGGAGTTCCTCTTGGGCGCCCTTGGGATCTTCGGCCAGGAGCAAGCTGGCATACTCGGCACGGCGGCTGAGTGCCGAGAGCTGGCTGAGCACCCCGTCATGGATGTCGGTGGCGATGCGGCGACGCTCCTCTTCGATGGCAGATTGCTCCCGCAAGGCGTTAGCGCGATCACGGCTGTGTTGCCATGCGATCATCATCGCAGCGAGAGCAGCGAGCAACCCGCCAGTCACCCAATAGCTGGCGCTGCGCAAGACCACTTCGTCCACCTGGCGGAGCTCAATAATCCGCGCTGGGGTATAGCCATCCAGATAGAGGGAGAGGCCAAACCCCAATGTTGAAGCCACCACCACGCCCCCTAACAGCATCGCCCGGCGAAAATGATGTTCTGCGCTCGGCAGCGAAAGTGCGGCAGTCACCGATGGGATGAGGGAGTACAAGGAGAAGATATTGCGGTAACCGCCACCGGCAAGGTTGACCAGCATCAGCGCTATAGCGGTGTCGAGTATCATAAAGGGGGTGGTGCGCAGCCAATAATTGATCGGTAACACCAACACCACGATCAACAACGTCGTATAACCCGCCGCGACGATCCACAGCCAGATGAGCAGGTCGCTGCGCGCCGCGATGATGGGATGCGGGTAGAAAGACAGCACCCCAAACGCGTAAGCGAGCGCCACCACCCGGATCAACATCGCCACCCAAGACAGACGATACCCTACCTGTTGGGCATTCATCGAATGCCACATCGCATGCCACGTTACTCCCACCTCGATCCCATACCTCCTATTTTCATTATAATCCTGAACCTTTCAGGTTTCAACGTTGACAAATTCCTGAGATCATGATATATTTATTTCGTAATGAAATGAATCCCACCGACCGCGACACATTGCAGCGTCATGGGGTAGCCCTAAGCTTCATTTGAGTGCCCAGACGGATGGTCCAATGAACCACATCGGCGATGGCAGCTTGCTGCGCAGAGTCAATCAGTCCGCCATCCTTGAGCTCATCCGAGAACAGGGCCCCATCAGCCGTTCTGAGATCGCTCGGCTGCTTCACATCAGCCCCGCCACGGTCACCCGTATCGTCACAGAATTGTTGCAAAAGCAGGTAATCCAAGAAAGAGGAGCACGTCTAGCACCTTTTGGACGACGTCCCATCCTGCTGGAGTTCAATCCACGCGCCAGTCTGATCATTGGGGTGTACGTCCACCGCAGTATGACCGGCGCGATCTCTGATTTGAACGGGGAGATCCTCAGGCGGGTGGCTCAACCGGCAGAACCCGGCGAAGCGGGCATCCAACAGCTCATTGCTCTGGTACGCACTCTCTACGACATGGCACGTGAATATGAGCTCCCTGTGCGTGGGGTGGGTATTGGGGCGCCGTCAATTGTTTTCTACCGCGAGGGCGTGGTGGCGTGGGCACCCAGCCTCGGCTGGCGCAATGTGCCCCTCAAGGCGTTGTTGGAACAGGCGCTCGGCTTGCCCGTCTTCGTTGAAAACGAGGTGAACCTCATCGCGTTGGGCGAAAGCTGGCGCGGAGCCGGCCGCGATGTCGACAATCTGGTGTGTATCTCATTGGGCGCCGGCATCGGAGCAGGCATTGTGCTCTCCGGCTTCCTCTATCGCGGTGCCCATTGCGCTGCGGGGGAGATCGGCTATCTTCTGCCCGGCACCCAATACCTGGGACGCTCTTACGAAGGTTTCGGGTGTCTGGAAGACCTGGCAGGCAGCGTCGGCATTGTGCGACGCGCGCAAGAGAAGCTCGCCTCAGACCAGAGCTCCATCCTGCGGGAATGGCTGGAGGACAAGGATGTGCAGCTGACTGCCGAGATGGTGCTCCTCGCCGCGCGCAGGGGAGACGGATGCGCCCTCCAGATTGTGGACGAGATAGCAGACCACCTCGCGCTGGCAGTGGCGAGCCTCAGCTGTGTGTTGGATCCCCATCGCATCATCTTCAGCGGCGACTTGGTGGAGTTCGCTGATATGTTCATAGAACGCATTACGGCACGTCTCAACGGCGCATTGCCATATATTCCGGAACTCGTGATCTCGCAGCTGGGGACGGACGCCGCCGTGCTTGGAGCGCTCGCGATGGCGCTGTTCGAAACAGACGAAGGGGTCTTCGTGCAAAAGATGCAGGCATAACACACCCTCCACCTCAGGCTGCATAGCGTTCGGATCCTCCCCTTCTACAAGAGACGCTGAGATAGAAGAGTAGTGGGAGGACCGATCCCACAGGGCGTAGGCACTCGAATGAGATGACCTTGTAGAAGGTCACGAACAAAGAGTCCAGACTAGAAAGGAGTACGCTCAATGCATAACATCCTGGCAGGTAACACAAACAGCTACCACACGTATAGCCTGGAACAGGCGCTGGAAGGCATCGCACAGGCCGGGTTCAAGTATGTCGAATTGAGCGCCGTGCGCGGGTGGACCGAGCATGTGCCGCTCGAAGCCACGGATGAACAAATTGCTCGCATCCAGGATCAGGTCGAGAGGGCTGGATTGCGCATCTCAGCGCTCAGCGGCCACTCCGACCTCACCACGCCGCAAGGTCTGGCGGACGGTAAGAAAGCCATAGACCTGTGCGTCCGGCTGGGAGTTCATCTCATGAACACAGCGGTGGGCGGTCATGCTGGCAAAGAAGAGGACAAAGCCGCTTTCATGCGCCATATTTTCGAGCTGGCCGACTACGCAGCGCGTCGCAACGTCTTCCTGGCGCTCGAGGTGCATGGCGACATCATGGCGACCGGCGCCTTGTCCATCCCACTCATCCAAGAGATCAACCGTGCCAATGTGCGCATCAACTATGACACAGGCAATTGCGTCTTCTACGGCGGTGTACAGGCGGTGGACGATATCCGACCGGTGGTGCCTTACCTCGCCCATGTACACCTCAAGGACAAGCGCGGTGGCAAGGGGGTGTGGGACTTCCCCGCCATCGGAGAGGGAACGGTCGACTTCGCGCGCGTGCTCAAGATTCTCGAAGAAGAAGGCTACACCAACCCGTTTAGCGTCGAGCTCGAGTTCAGCGGGGAGCCATGGCCGCCGCTGGAAGAGGTACACCGCGCAATGAAAGCCTCCTATGCTCACCTGAAACAGCTCGGTCTCAGCTGAGACCCATTCGAGAAGACGGGGGAGAACACTCATGATCCGCGTAGGAGTGCTTGGTGCCGGTTTTATGGGCAGCACGCACGCCCGTGCCTTTGCCAAACTACCGGATGTGCAGGTGGTCGCGGTGACCTCGCGCACGATGGAGAAGGCAGCCGCCCTCGCCCAGGAAGTGGGGGCACGCGCTTCTCTGGATCATATGGCAGTGGCGACCGATCCCAGCGTAGATGTCATCAGCAACACGTTGCCCACACCTTTTCACAAAGAGTATACCATTGCGGCATTGCAGGCGGGCAAAGCGGTTCTGCTCGAGAAGCCGATGGGACTGACCGTCGAGGAATGCGATGCCATGATCACGGCGGCGCGAGCGGCGGGCAGGCCGTTCATGATCGCGCATGTGATCCGCTTCTGGCCCGAATATGTCGCCTTGCATGAATTCGTCGCCAGCGGCACGCTGGGCAGACCGCTGGCCGCGGTCGCCAGACGGCTCTCCACCCGGCCCAGATGGGGCGATTGGTTCGCCAATGCAGACTGGACAGGTGGCGCCGTGCTGGATCTGCACATTCACGACCTGGACACGCTGAACTGGTTCTTCGGGACGCCCCGTTCGGTGTACGCGCGCGGCCAACGTGGGGTCTATGGCGGCTGGGATCACGTGTTGACGCTGGTGGACTACGGCGATGTCAAGTCCTATGCTGAGGGCAGCGTGATGATGCCAGATGGGTATCCGTTTACAATGAGCTTAGCGGTGTTGTGCGAGCAGGGCTCCGCCGAGTTCAACTTCCGCGCTGGTGGCACCGGCGTGGAGACAGGCACCGCCGAGGGCACCAGCTTGATGGTGTACGAGTCGGGCAAACCGCCCCGCGCATTGCCCTCGCCAGGTAGCGACGCCTACGAGGCAGAAGTCGCCTACTTCGTCGAATGTGTGCGCGCCAACCGACTTCCGGAGCGCGGCACACCAGAACAGGCGCGCCTGGCCGTACAAACCGCCCTGGCCGCACGGCGCTCGCTGGAAACTGACCAGGTGGTCACCTTATAAAAGGAGAAACCCATGCCCTTCCAGTACAACATGGCCGATTTTCTGGACTTCAAAGACCGCGAAGTTTGTGAGCGAGTGCGACGCATCAAGCGCGAGGAGATCACCCAGCATCCCAACCCAGACTTCAAGATCGAAGTGATCGAGGATGAGAAGGACTTCTACGCAGCGTTTGCCACAGATATTGTGGCGCGCATCAAGCAAGCGTTGGATGAAGGGCGACGCTTCGTGATGATCCTGCCGGTGGGCCCCACCGCTCAATACCCTATCGCGGCGCGCATGATCAACGCGTTGCGCATCCCGATGCACCATGTCCACACCTTCAACATGGACGAATATGCCGATGAAAACGGCAACACGGCCCCGGCCGACTGGGAGGGCTCCTTCCAAAAGTGCATGTTCGACAACTTCTTCAACCTGATCGATCCCGAGCTGCGCCCGCCGCTTAGCCAAATCCACTTCCCTACGACGGATGTGCTCGAGCGTTACGCCGACATGATCGAGGAAGTCGGTGGTGTGGATGTGTGTTACGGCGGCATCGGCTGGTGCGGCCATATCGCTTTCTGGGAATCCTCGCTGGGCTATGAGTTCGGTGACGACCTGGAAGCTTATATGAAAGCGGGTCCCCGCCTCGTGACGCTCACGCCCATAACCATTATGCAAAACGCTCTCAGCTCATTTGGCGGTGACTGGTCGTGGGTGCCACCCAAGGCGAACACGATTGGTCCAGCGCAGGTGGTCAACGCGCGCGATCGCAGTTTCTGGCTGAGCTATCTGACCGGCAACGTCAGCTGGCAGCGCTTTATTGCCCGGTTAGTAGCCCATGGGCCCGTCAATACCTTTGTGCCTGGTTCCATCTTGCAGACCGTCCCCACGCGGTACGTGTTGCTAGGAGGTGTGGCGGACAATGTTGAAATTCGTATGAGCTGATTCAAAAACAGAAGGAGGAATACGGATGGCTTTCACATACGCTCTGGCAGATTTTCTTGACTTTAAGGACGCAGCGGTTTGTGAGCGGGTGCGACGTATCAAGCGTGAGGAGATCACGAAGCACCCGAACCCGGATTTCAAAATCGAGATCATCGACGACCCCGGCGAATTCTATGCCGCCTTCGCCACCGATATCGTAATGCGCATCAAGCAAGCGTTGGACGAAGGGCGACGCTTCGTGGGCATCTTCCCCGTAGGCCCGATGCCGCAGTACCCTATTGCCGCGCGCATGATCAACGCGCTGCGCATTCCGATGCACCATGTCCACACCTTCAACATGGACGAGTATGCCGACGAGAACGGTCGCACCGCGCCGCCGGACTGGGAAGGTTCCTTCCAGAAAGCGATGTTCGACAGTTTCTTCAACCTGATCGACCCCGAACTGCGGCCACCGCTCAGCCAAATCCACTTCCCCACAACCGAGGCACTGCCGCGCTACGCGGAGATGATCGAGGAGCTGGGAGGTGCCGATGTCTGTTACGGCGGCATCGGCTGGTGTGGGCATATTGCGTTCTGGGAATCGTCGCTGGGCTATGAGTTCGGCGATGACCTGGAGGCGTACAAAAAGGCGGGCCCCCGGCTGGTGACGCTGACTCCGATGACAATTATGCAGAATGCTCTGCACTCGTTCGGCGGCGACTGGTCATGGGTGCCGCCCAAGGCAAACACGATCGGGCCGGCACAGATCCTGGGAGCGCGCTATCGCAGCTTCTGGCTGGACGGCTATCTGGGAGGTGGAGTTAGCTGGCAGCGCTTTATCGCCCGCTTAGTGGCGCATGGGCCGGTCAACACCTTCGTGCCTGGCTCGATCCTGCAAACAGCGCCCACCCGTTACGTGCTCCTCGGTGGTGTGGCGGACAACGTGGAAATCCATATGAGTTGAGCGATTCCCCACTGCACCTCCACCGTCCAGTGTGAGCGGCTCGGTGCAGCGTGCGCTTGATGAAGAGGAGGGTTTCAAAGATGAGAGAGTTTGACCACATCGGGTTGCCCACCACCGAAAAACACCCCGACGAGATGTTCGTCGAGTCCACCCGGGTGTGGGTCACCAATCCGGCCAACAGTCCTCAAATGGTGGAGTATCTGCGCTACGAGCCCGACAGCCCGGTCACAGGTCCGTTGCGCACATTGCCACACATCGCGTTCCGCGTGGACAACCTTGAAAAAGAGATCGAAGGCGCCGAGGTGATATTGGGTCCATTCAACCCCACCCCGGATCTGCGCGTGGTCTTTGTACACAAGGACGGCGTCGTCTGGGAATTCATGGAAAGCAAAGTGGGCAAGGACTGGCACAAGGGTGGCTCGTCATAAGCCCTCTGCTGGGCAGAGGTGAAGTTCTCGACAAGGAGGTTCTGTCACCATGGCGAAGGTCAAATATGGCATTATTGGGCTGGGCTGGTTCGGCGAATATCACGGTGAGGCACTCGCCGGCCTGCCCAACGTGGAGCTATACGCGCTCTGCACGCGCACCGAGTCACGCCTCAAGGAACTGGGCAAAAAGTTCGGCGTGACCAAGCTCTACACCGATTACAATGAGATGCTGGCCGACCCCGAGCTGGAGGCGGTGAGCATCACCACGATGTGGGATCAGCACACAGCGCCCACCCTGGCCGCGATCCAGGCGGGCAAACATGTCTTCTTAGAGAAGCCGATGGCTTCCACAGTGGCAGATTGTCGCGCTATCGTGCAAGCGGCCAAGGCGTCCGACAAGTTCTTCATGGTAGGTCACATTGTGCGCTTCAATCCACGCTACGCCGCCGTGAAGCGTGAGATCGCTGCTGGCAAGATCGGCAAGATTGTGTCCATCTATGCGCGTCGCAATGTGCCGGTCTCCATCGGTGCCCAGGTGCTGCCCAAAATTGGACCGATCATCGGCGATGGCGTGCACGACACCGATATCATGCTCTGGTACACCGGGGCCAAGATCGTGAGCGCCTATGCTCAGACGCTCAATGTCCATGGGCACAAATATCCTGACATCGGATGGACGATGTATCGCTTCGACAGCGGTGCCATCGGCGTTCTGGAAAACGTCTGGTGTATGCCGGACCACAAGGGCTATTTTCCCGACGAGCGGATGGAGATCATCGGCACGGAGGGTGGGGTCTATCTACAGGAGACCTACCCGCCTGTGTCCGTGGTGGACAAGCATGGGGCCTACACCCCAGATCCCACCTATTGGCCTGAGATCCGTCCGGGTGTGCGGGGTGGTGCGTTGGCGGAGGAGCTGAACTACTTTATCACCTGCATCCTGGAGAAAACGCCCCCCACCATCATCACACCGGAGGAATCGATGGCCGCGGTGCAGGCGTGTCTGGCAGCGGAGGCATCCGCTGCCACCGGCAAGGTGGTCTCCGTACAAGACTTTGAGTGAAGTTTAGTAAAGCGTGGTGCGTGTGCGTGCCCTGGCGCTGCGACAACGGCCCGGGGCACGCACATCCTGTTAGCGGCTCTCTTCCCAGAAGATGGCGCGACACGGCGCGCCGCTGACACCTTCGGCGTACAATGGCAATGCGATGATCTCTCCGCGCTCCGTCGTCACCTGATCTAGATTGACCAGCGGGGCCAATAGCAACACCCCCTTCTGAAAGATGGGCAGCAGGATGTTCCCATCATACTGGCTGCCATCCGGCAGGGGATAAGGCGCCTGGATGCACGGCACATCTACGCCCAAGATGCTGAACGGCTGCGCATAGAGCCACTCGGCGCAATCGGGATGATACGCAGGCCCATCGCTCACGAAGTTGGGCGAGCGCCACTGCGCCCCCCAGCCACACTCGATCAGCAGTGCGTCACCTGGACGCACTGGCGGACAATGTGCCTCTAACTCAGCACGCCGGATGAGCTCACGCGGCCCCTTGCGTGGCAGGTGGCACACCACCGCTGGACGGATGAAGTCGGTCACGTGAAAGTCGGACAGGGCAGGTCCTCCCTCGATGAGATGACCCGCCGTCTCCAGATAGGTGCCCGACAGACTGCTTAACATATAGCGCAACGATTCGAAACCCACCTCGGCGATGCGGAACTCCTTTTCCACATGGTATTCGGTGAGCGGTCGCGGCAACCCACCTAACACATTATAGCTCCACATCCCAATGAACAACGGTCCGGAAAGATCGATCCAGCGGCTCATTCTGCCACCTCACACCATTCGAGAATGAACAGCAACAGGCTCTCCAGGAAGGCGAAGAGGCTCTCCACCTCGACGTATTCATCAGCGGCGTGGGAATTGCCCCCTGTTGGCCCGAAGACCACGGCAGGTATGCCGAACAAGCGATGCAGTGCCCACAGATCGCACGAATAAGGTGCTCCCTTGATGGTGGGCTGACGGCCCAACACCTGAGAGGCGCATGCGGCCAATGTGGTCACCAAAGGGTGCGTTGGCTCGGTCTGGCTGGGGTACATCCAACGCAACTTCGGCTCGACGCGCGGAGGCGTGGGAAATGCCTCAGGATGGCGTGCGACGACGCTTTCCAACCATGCGTCGAATTCCTGCCGACATGCCTCTTTCTCCTCGCCAAGCAGCGTTTGCGCGATCAGCTCCACCCGCACCTCGTTCGGCACGGCGATAGGCACCTCGCTGCCCCAGCCACCTCCATACACTTTGGTCACCTGTAACGGCGCTGGGTCAGAATAGGATTGATAGAGCGGCGGCACCGGATGGCTGCGCCGTTTCTGGCGCAACTCGTCGAGGTAATAGAGGAAGAGGCCTAGCTGCGCCACTGCGTCCGCCTGTTGCGCCTGTTTGCCCACCTCGAGCCACGTGCCCGCTCCGCTGAAATAAACGTTCAGGATGAGCGCCCCGCGCACCGCCGGATAAATGTCCAGCCCGGTCGCTTCGGGCAGAATAGCCGCGTCCATCACCCCATCGCGCAGGCGGCCGGCGATGGTAGCATTCACACCCCCTTCCTCCTCATCCACCACCGACTCGAACGCCAGGTCGCCGCGCAACGGGATGCCCTCCTCGGCGATTGCCTTGTAGAGCACCAACATGGCGGCGAGCTGCCCCTTCATATCCGAGGCGCCCAGCGCGTACATCTTGCCCTGGTGAATCTCAGCGGCAAACGGGGGATGCGTCCATACGTTTTCACCCAACGCGACAGTGTCACAGTGTCCGGTCAGCAGCAGCGAACGCCCTCCTCCTTTGCCTTTCAGCTTCGAGGACAGGTTGGGACGGTTGGTATAGTCACGTCCTGGCCAGAACTCCGGGTGCTCGCGCATGCCGGGCACCTGATCGGGCTGGTAGAGCTCCACGGGCAGGCCGGCACGCGCCAGATAGGTCGCCATGAACTCCTGGACTGCTTTCTCCTCACCCAGCGGTGGCTTATTCTGTGAGGGGATGCGCAGCACATCTGTGGCAACCTGGATGACCTCGTAGCGGTAACGGTGCACAATCTCTTGTGCGAGTTTACGCTTGTCCATCGGCATGATCTCCCTTAAGCGGTGGCGCTATCCACCCCAGATGTTACAGCTCAATGATCTCACGACGATAGGAAGTCAGTTCCTCCAGGCCCGTCTCGGTGACCACGATGCCATCCTCGTAGCGCAGGCCATACTCTCCGTCGTTCAGCCAGATGTCGATGTTGAATTGCATGCCCGGCTGGATGACCAGGTCGCTCCCCTTGCCCAGCCACAGCCCCTCCACCTCAGAGGACCCGGTGCCATGGGCGGGGCCATACAGGGTGAACTCCTCAAATCCATAGCGCGAAAGGGTCTTATGGTAGTTCTCGAACACCTGTTGCGCCGTCGCGCCGGGACGGATGTCGCGCAAGGCGCCCTCGAACGCCTCCAACGCCACGCGCATCAGCTGGCGCGCCTTTTCGGGCACCTTGCCGATGGCAAACGGCCGACACATGTTGCCGCAGTAGCCCATATAGCGCGCACCAAAGGTGAGCTGCACCAGCTCATTGCGCCGGATGCGCCGATTGGTAGAACGACACAAGCTCTGGCGCGTGTTAGGACCCGAACATACCCAGATGGGATACGAGGTGCCCTCCGCACCCAGGCGACGCATCGTCGTGTGGGCAATCGCTTCAATCTCCCACTCCGCCTGCCCCTCACGCACTACGTTGAGCACATCGATCATCGCCTGCTCGGTGATCCAGTACGCTTTGCGGATCACGGCAATCTCATAGGGGGACTTGATCGCTTTGACGCGCAACAGCACGTCGTCGGCGGGGACGATTTCCGCGTCGCCTGCCGCTTTCTGCAAGTCGAGGAAGATGGAGTGCGGGAAGATGTTCCAGTCCGCCACGCCAATGCGCCGCGGCGGTCGCGGGCACACCGCCTTGAGAATACTGCTGAAATCCTCATATTGTACTGGTGGCACCCAGTCGGGCGCCGAGGTCTCGACAAACAGGGGATGGATGTGGATATTCTTAATGCGCGAAAACTGGCGCGCAAACTCAAACGACTCGGGTCCGCCGGTGATCAGCGCTGCTGGACCCTCGCGTGGCACTACCACGCCAGCAAAATCAAAAAAGGGCCAGAAATCAGCCAGATAGCGGCTGCTGGCCGGCTCCGATTCGGAGGAATAGGTTACCAGTACATCCAGGTCAGCCTTCGCCATCTCCTCCTGCAACCGTGCGATGCGACGTTCATAGTCGCTGTCGGGGATCATTGATGTGCGCATCCCGAAAAGCCTCCTTTCAATGTGAAGCGATATGAGACATGCTTTATTTGCGATGTGAAATTATAGTACCCGAGCGCATCTGCGCGCAACACGCGTGGCAAATGCCCTCGATAGAAAGCGCATGCACATCCACCTCAAAGCCGTGCTGCTCACGCGCACAGGCAATGAAGGGTTGCAAGCTCTCAATCGCCACTTCGAACACCCTGCCACACGCTCGGCACACCATATGCACATGCGGGGTGCTGTGGTGTGCCAGTTCGTAGCGGTGTTGGCCATCATTCCCCTGGACGCAGGTAACCACCTGAAATTCTCTCAACAGCTCCAGGGTGCGATATACGGTTGAAATATCCATGGAAGGAGAATCCCTCCGCACACTCTGGAAGATCTCCTCCGCTGTAGCCAGCCGGTCCAGCTCGTGCAATGCGGAGAGGATTCGCTTGCGTTGCGAAGTCAACCGCAGACCTTTCTTGCGCAGCGACCTAAAAAGACCTTGCTCACAGCTCATCGTGTGATTGACATCCTCACCCATTCTCAAGGCGTGCCCAAGGCAACGCACTTCACGGAGCTGGCTCGATGGCAGTCACGCTGCCCAGCTGGTTCACCTGCAGAATCCAGCGGCTGCCTATTGTGCAGCGGCTGAACAGGTCGGGGTCGCGCGTATGATAAGTATAGGTAGAGCCATCGGTGGCGAAGATGATTTCGTATTGTTCCATACGCTCCCCCAGCCGTTCCCTGTCGCCAGTCCGAGCCTCCGGCCAGCGCGGGGCCAGGTCATCCCCCCGAAGCGTCTCCGTTCGCACCGGCTGCCATTCCATCACCGTGTACTCACACCATTCGGCGTATACCTCATAGACACAGTCCTGCACCACTTCTCCGTAGCCGCTGCCGGTATCTCGGACGTAGGGTGTGCCACACACTTCCTGGCTGTTGGCAGCGGGCACATCCTGGGTGTGATGGACTCTCTCCACGCAGCGACCCAGCTCAGCGTTGCGTGGCACTTCATCGCGCCATGTCTGGTACGTGACGGGTAACAACGCTTCCACAGCGATGCTGCGCATCCATCTGACACCCTGCACTGTGCCCAACACATCGCTGGTCTTGGCCAAAAGGAAAATCATCGCGGCGATCATGCCCACCACCGCGATGCCACCTACAAGGAACAATGCGCCGGCACCGCGCCCCGGCGCACTGGCTGTGGCTATCGGGGATGGCATCGGCGTTGCCAAACTGCTGCCACAACGTGCACACTTGAGCGCCGTGGCCGGGTTGGCTGCTCCACAGGATGGGCACGCTATATCCGGCTGCGCCTCGGAACGAAAGGCGCCTATCACACGCCCACTTGTGCGTGCTGCCGCCTCGCTCAGGTCGGCGCCACACTGCGTGCATATCTGGGCATCGGCCGGGTTGCGCGCGCCGCAATAGGCGCAGTGCACATCCGGGCCCACTTTCGCGCGGCGAACTTCCTCCTCGCTTTGCAGCAACTCCTCTTGAGCCGCTTGCTGGAATTCCACATGGGCCGGTTGAGCGGCGCCACAACCGGAACATGTCTTCTGCGGACCGGGGTTGCGGCTGCCGCAGACAGGACAAGTCCATTCCAGGCGAACATAACCGATGGTCTTTTGGGTCATGAGGTTCTCCTTTAGACTTTCATCGGGCGCACCCCGATCACCGCGATGCGCCGGGTTAGATTAAGAGCTCGGTCTCAGGCGCAAGATCTTGGCTTGATCCCGCGCATCAGTTGAGAAGTAAATGAACCCATCCGGACCCACTGTGACATCTCGCAGTCGGTCATATGTGTTGTCCACTAAAATCTCCTCCGACAACACTTGCTCCCCGTTCACCCTGAGTCGATATAAGCGCCCCGTCTTTAAGGTGACGAAGAAGATGTCGCCCTGCCAATCGTGAAACGCCGAACCGGTGTAAAACACCAGGTCCGAAATGGCGATGGTCTGATCGGAGTAGAATTCTTTGACCGCCGGCTCGTAGTTCTCTACAGAGCACGTCGTCTGCTCGCCCAAACAGATCGGCCAGCCGTAGTTCTTACCCTTCTTGATAATATTCAGCTCGTCACGCGTGTTCGGTCCATGCTCGGTGGACCACAACCAGCCGGTGGCCGGTTGGAGAGCCAGTCCCTGGGGATTGCGGTGGCCCAACGTCCACACCGGGCTGCCAGGGAAGGGATTGTCAGCGGGGATGCTGCCATCGCGGTTGATGCGCAAGATCTTGCCGCTGAGCGAATTCAAATCCTGAGCGCTATTCGCTTCCGCTGCATCGCCCATCGAGACGAACAGGTAGCCATGTTCGTCCGGAGAAACAACTATCCGACAACCATTATGTCGCAGCGCATATGGCATCGTGAGCAGAACCTGCTCGTCCTTCAACTGTGTGCCCGACAGCACCAGGCGCGAAAGGCGGTTGACCCCGATCTCGCCCGCCGATGTCATCTGGTGGTCGGCCGCCATAGGGTCACGGACGCTGATGGCGGGCAGATAGGTGTTGAATGGAGCTGTCATCGTGGTCGAATAGCATACATACAACACTCCGTTCTGGGCGAAGTCGGGATCCAGCTCCATGCCAAGCAAGCCACCTTCACCACCCACTCGTATTGGCAACGGAGGTGTAAAGGTCACCAGCTCGCCTGTGCCCACGTTCAGCGCGTGGATCTCACCGGTGTCACGGCTGGTGAAGAACAAGCGCCCATCCGGCGCGAAGTTGAGGCTCCACGGCAGATAGACCTTCTCCTTCACCGTCTCGATCACAAAGCCCTGGGCATAGACAGCTAGCGGCATGGAAAGCGCAAAGATGAATATCCCTGCCAGACCCACAACCCACACTACCATACAACGATATAACCTATCCGTAAACATCGTACTATCCTCCTCGTACACTATACATACCTCATCACGAATTCCACTTGCATCATACCACACCTGAGGAAGTGCCACAATCATCCCTCCTTGCGCGTTCAGGGGTTTTGCACTCGTCCCTCACCCCGCACATGCGGGTATCGCGATAAAACGGCCCAATTTCCCCAACCTTTACCCCGTGTGTAGAATATCGTGCAACATTGTCGTGCCCCCTGAGGGAGGACGTTGTCTCTCGAGCTGATAGATCTGTTGCCAGCGAGCAGACACCTGTGACAGCGCATGCGGATATACGCATAGGATATAAAGGGCATGAGCGATATTGGGTATGGGCATGTTCGCTGGTCATCATAGCGCTCAGCTGTCTGCCCTATCTGATCGCGTGGGTCGCCACACCGGTCGGGTATCAGTTCACCGGCCTCTTGGTCAATCCGCTAGATGGGCACTCCTACTTGGCCAAGATGCGTCAGGGATGGGAGGGAGCGTGGTTATTTCATCTGAGCTATACACCGGAGCCCCATGCCGGCGCCGCGATTTTTCTATTCTACCTTGCCCTGGGGCACATCGCGCGCTGGACGGGGTTGTCGCTCATCGCGGTGTACCACGCAACGCGTGTGGTGGCTGGCCTGGCATTGCTCGGAGCGATATATGCTTTTGTCGGACGGTTAACCCCGGGACGAGCCGAGCAGCAGCGACTCTTTCTGATGGCGGCCAGCAGCGCCGGATTGGGCTGGCTGGGTGTTATGATGGGTCTCTTCCCTATCGATCTATGGGTGCCGGAGGCGTTTGCCTTCTTCAGCATGCTGGCTAACCCGCACTTTCCACTGGCGATCGCGCTGATGCTCCTCCTGCTGCAAAGCGTGCTCTGGCCGATGAGTGGGATGCGCAGCTGGTTGCTGCCCGGACTGGCAGGGATGGTCCTGGCAATCCTCGCCCCTTTTGCGTTACCTGTCCTTTACGTTGTGCTGGTCGTTCATCTATTGCTGCAGATAGGGTTGAGGCGTCCGCCGAATACAGGGGTGAACTCCCACACCCCTTTGCGCGGGGCATGGGTGGCAGTGCTGAGCGCAATGGTTGCATCGCTTCCCTGGCTGGCATATGATGCCTTCGTCTATACCACCAATCCGGCGCTGGTGGCATGGTCGCAGCAGAACGTGACCCCCACCCCTGCCCCTGCCGACCTTGTCCTGGGGTTTGGTTTTCTTGTGCCGCTGGCCGTGGTGGGGATGTGGATTGCTCTACGCAGACGCGACTATCCTGGCCTGATGCTGGTGGTTTGGAGCGGCATCACACTGGCCCTGATTTATGCGCCCATCGCGTTGCAGCGTCGTCTGCTCACCGGGTTGGGGGTGGCGCTTGCTATGCTGGCCGGCATCGGTTTGAGCCATCTGCCACGCTCCATCACCCCCTTGGCAGTAGCATTCGGCTGGTTGGGAATCGCGTTCCAGATATTTGTGCTCACGGCAGGAGCACTCGGTGCCGCACAGGGCCAGGAGCAAGCTGCCGCTCTGTACATCTCAACAGATGAAGCTGCCGCGATGCACTGGCTGTTGGCCCACGGCGAGGATGCCGTGGTACTGGCTGCTCCGCGTACTGGCAATGTGCTGCCTGGCCAAGCAGGCGTGCGCAGTTTTTACGGCCACCCTTTTGAGACGATCGACGCCACCACAAAGGCGGCATACGCCGAGGCGTTCTTCAGAGGAGAGATGTCCGAGGAAACGTGGCACATGCTCCGTGAGCGTTACGCCATCCGTTTTGTGTTCGTCGGCCCTCAGGAGCGCCAGCTGGGCGCCCAGCACCTGCCGGATGGATTGGTGCCCATCTTCCAGCAGGGCGCTGTGACCGTCTATCGTGTGCCATAAAATCCGTTCAAGAGGCAAATGAAGGGATGCAGAAATTCTTCAAGTCGGAGGCCAAACCAACTATGATTTTCGTCCTTCTGACCGCACTGGCGGCCATCTTGCTGTTGGTAGGGGGGCAGACTCTGCTCAAGCTGGGCCTGAACGAGATCGGTGGAGTGAGCTTGTTCGGTGGCAACCCTGTCGGCAGCTTTGCCAACTTGTTGCGCACGCCGTGGGTGATCCTCGGCTTCGCCTTTTACGCTGTGAGCGCGGTGCTCTGGCTGGACGTGCTCTCCAAACTCGATTTCAGCATGGCGTATCCGATGGTGAGCCTGACCTACATCTTTTCATTGCTCATCGGGCGCTTCGTGTTTCATGAGGCGGTCAGCTGGCAACGCGTCGCCGGCGTCCTGCTGATCGTCGCCGGCCTGTTCTTCGTGGTGCGCAGTGGGAGATCATAACCGTCTGCTCCAGTAACGGTGAACTGTATGGCACGGTATGAGAAGGGATGGGCCGCCGGCAGTGCATTGCTGGTCGGCATTTCCGCGTTGTTCCTGCCGGCGTTGCCGCAACCCGATGCGTGGCTCTATCCCACATACAGCCCCCATTCCGACCTCACGGTCATCCATTGGCCAAAAGTATATCTGATGAGCACCAGCTGGCACGCCACAGGGGAATTGCCCTTGTGGACGCCCGCAAATTTGAGCGGCATGCCACTGGCAGCCAATCAACTTGCCATGCGTTTCTATCCTCCCGCATGGTTGCTGCTCCTGATGCCCTCTGCAGTGGGATTTAATCTCTTCCTGTTGACCCACTTGTGTTGGGCTGGGTCGGGCACCTGGTGGTTGCTGCGACGTGTCTTTCAGGTCGACGCCCTGCCGGCCCTGATCGGCGGCTGGACGTTTGCGTTGAGCGGTAAACTCATCGCGCACGTGGCAGGAGGGCATGCCAGCCTGATCGCCGCCACGGCGTGGATGCCATGGGCATTTGGGGCGACCAGCTTGCTCATCGCTGCTGAATCCGTCAAGGAGCGCCTGCGTTGGGCATTGTGGGCTGCCCTGGCGCTGGCAGCTCAGCTCTGCACCCACTCGCTCATCGTGCTTTACACAAGCTACCTGCTCGCGGCTTGGGCATTATGGCACGTGATAGGTTCCAGGCACTTACGGATGCGAGATCGATGGGCTCTGCTGCTCGCCCTGGCGGTGATCCCAATCAGCACGCTCGCATTGGGCGCTGCGCAGCTGCTGCCCCTGGTCGAGCTCAGCACGTACAGCAACCGCGCTCTGTCGCTGGAGGAGGCAAACGAGTATGCATTGACACCGCTTCAGCTGGGCGTGGCCCTTTTCCTTCCTCAGGGCCATGCCGGACATGAAGCGGTGGCGTATCTCGGCTTGGTGCCCCTCGTGTTGGCCAGCTGGGGTCTGCGTCGCAATGACCGGCGCACTTGGTTCTTAACTTTGGTTCTCCTGATGGCCCTGCTCTATGCCCTTGGCAGTGCTACACCCTTCTTTGAGCTGGCCTATCGCTTCGTGCCGGGGATGGGGTATGTGCGCACACCAGCGCGTGCTCTCATCGTTGCCGCACTGGCGCTGGCAATCCTGGCCGCTCTGGGTGCCCAGCGCTTCGTCCATGGGCGTGTCCCGTGGCACGGTAGTATTATCGCGGCGGTCGCTGCGATCACCACCCTTTCTGGGGGCGGGCTCGCCGTTCTCGGACGCGTCGACCGCGCCACACTGGGCTTGACATGCCTGCCCCTTGTCACGTTGCTCACAATCGGGCTGAGCGCCCGAGGGCGCTTCCGTACACCGCTCGCCTGGTGGATTCTCGCGTGCCTCACATGGGTCGATCTCACCTCATTCAGCTACACGCTGATTCGCTTCATCCCTTCGCAGGAAGCGTTTGCGCCCGGTGCAGCAGCGGCGGAGTATCTCAGCCACCAACCCGGCCTGTGGCGCAGCTACTCTCCCAGCTATAGCATCCCACCCCACGTTGCTGCACAGCGGGGCATCCAGACTGCAGATGGGGTCGAGCCAGTACATCTGGAGCGTTACGACCGATTTATGGAGCTGGCCGGCAACTACGCCCACTTCCCGGACGTGCCCGCCGTCCGCTTCAGCGTCACCATCCCCCCCTTTCCGCCGGGTCGCCCGTTGGAAAGCGCTTTTCGGGATGTGCATCCCAATCTCTCTCTAATGGGACTGCTGAACGTGACCTACCTGGTTTCTGCTTTTCCATTCCATATGAACGATCTTGAGTTGCTGGCGCAACCAGGAAACGCGTATATCTATCGCAACCGTCGTGCATTGCCACGTGCCTGGACGTTGCCGGCAGAGGTCGTCAGGCCGTTTTTGACCGCTGACGTGCACGCCGACTGGCTGTCGCAGCTGGAGACATTCCATGCAGCGGCTTCGCAGCAACGCCGCGCCATGCCCCATGAAGTGCTCATCCGGGAGTATCAAGCGGATCGAATCGCCCTGGACGTGATGGTGGATGGGCCAAGCGTGCTGCTCTTGAGCGAGAACTGGTACCCTGGTTGGCTGGCGTGGGTGGACGACGTGCCGGCCGCGGTGCTGCCTGTCGCTGGCATGTTGCGCGGCGTGTCGCTGGAGGCTGGGGAACATCACGTCGTCCTGGCATACCAACCGCTCACCGTTCGCATCGGTGTGGGGATTTCGACCGTCACCGCTGTTGGCCTGCTGCTCTTGATGGCGCTTGTTGGAACGTATCGCTTCGTTTCCCACCTGGGCCTTGTGAGGGGAGAGATGCCATAGTGACAAGGGAAACCATCAGTCGCCTCGAATGGAAATGGTGGGCACTTGGCAGTGCGGCGCTCATCATCCTGACCAGCATTCCGTATGGGCTCGGATGGCTGATGGAAACGCCCGATCATGCTTTCAGCGGTTTCTTCGTAGCTATCGAGGATGGTAACAATTATCTGGCGGCGATGTACCAGGGAGCAGCGGGGCGTTGGCTGTTCCATAACCCTTACACACCCGAACCCCACGCAGGCCTCTTCGCTAACTTCATCTATCTCGTGTTGGGCAAGCTGGCCCACCTGTCCAACTTACCAATGGTGCTCGTGCTTCACCTGGCACGGGCGGCGGCGATCCCACTCTTGCTCCTGGCCCTTTACCGCTTCGTAGCCCATTTCACTCCATGGCATGCCGTGCGTCGTCTCAGCTGGTTTCTGGTAGCGTTCGGCGGTGGTTTGGGATGGCTGTGGGTACTGGCCGGCGGAACGTTTGCGCCCGGCGCCATGCCCACCGACCTGTGGGTGCCGGACGCATCCGCCTTCCTCACGATGCTCACCTTCCCCCATCTGGTGTTGGCGCAGGCATCCATCTTGTGGCTAGCCATCTCAGGGCTCCGGTTCTTGCGCCATCCCAATGGGAGAGACGGGTTCAGTGTAGCGCTATCAGCAATGCTTCTAAGCTTGATCCACCCCTACAGCCCCCCTATCCTGATCGGCCTGCTGACGCTGTACTGGGCCTGGCAAGGGTGGCGTTCCCGCGCGTTTGCTTGGAAGCCGCTGCTCCGCCTCGGCGTTGCCAGTTCCCCTTCATTGCCCTTTCTTGTCCACGCACTTTTTGTCTTTCATGCTGATCCCATACTGCGCAGCTGGCAGGAGCAGAACCTCGTCCGGTCGCCCCATCCGCTGTTCTATCTGCTGGGGTTCGGACTGCTGTGTCCGCTGGCGCTGGTGGGGCTGCTGCGGCGTACTCCATTGTCTCGTCAGCAGGATTTTCCCTTCTTAGTGCTGTGGGTGCTGGTGATCCCGGTGCTCCTCTATATCCCTTCGAACCTGCAGCGTCGTTTTCTGAATGGTTATCAGGTGCCTCTTGCGCTGATGGCCGTCTGTGGGCTGGTGGTGCTGTTCTATCGCATGCGACCTGGGTGGCGCAGAAGGGCGGTGTCGGGTTTCAAGACGATCAGCACCTTTTCCAATCTGCTGCTGCTTGGCGGCTTCATCATCCTGGTCACGGAGCGACCGCCACTTGTCTTCAACACGCGCGCGGTGCTGACGGCAATGGACTGGTTGGCCGCATATGCCGAAGCGGATGCCGTGGTGCTAGCGGCCTATGACACGGGCAACTTGTTACCGACGCGCGCTCTGGTGCGCTCCTTCGTCGGACACGGGCCGCAAAGCGTGCACTCTGATATGCGACGCGACCAGGTGCGCGCCTTTTTCAACGGCACGCTGAGCGCAGAGGCACGCCTGGCTTTGCTGAGGGAGCATCAGGTGCGTTTTATCTTTTACGGTCCTTCCGAGCGTGCGCTGGGCAACGCTTCGCCTGACGATTTGCCTGACGTACAGTTGATCTACGATCAAGACGGAGTACAGATTTATGAGGTGCACAATGGAGTTCAAACGTGCCAGTGGTGTGCTGCTCCATCCCACTTCCCTGCCGGGCCGCTTCGGGTGCGGTGACCTGGGGCCAGGCGCTTACACATTCCTCGACTTCCTAAACCAAAGCAAGCAGAGCATCTGGCAAGTGCTTCCGTTGGGCCCAACCGGCTATGGTGACTCCCCATACCAGGTGCTTTCGTCATTTGCCGGCAATCCCCTGCTCATCAGTTGTGATCGATTGCTGGAGGAGGGGCTGCTCTTCCCTGCTGATCTTACAGGAATGCCCCCATTTCCACACGAACGCGTGGACTACGGGGCGCTTATACCCTTCAAGAGGCAGGTGTTGCGCAAGTCATTTGCCCGATTCAGCGCGATGGGCAGTGCGACATTGCATACCGAATTCGAGCACTTCTGTCAGGAGCATGCTGATTGGCTGGAGGATTTCGCTCTCTTTATGGCACTAAAGGACGCCCATGGTGGCGCCCCTTGGTATGCCTGGGAAACGGAGCTCATTACCAGACGCCCCGAGGCACTGGAAAGCTGGCGGTACAAGCTCAGCGAGGAGTGCGCTTTCCATAAATATCTCCAGTTTATGTTCTTCCGTCAGTGGCAGGTGCTCAAGCAGGCGGCAAACCGACGTGGCATTCTCATTGTGGGCGATCTGCCCATCTTCGTCGCCCATGACAGCGCCGATGTCTGGACGCATCCCGAGCTCTTTCAGCTGGATGAACAGGGCATGCCCACTGTGGTCGCTGGCGTGCCGCCCGACTATTTCAGCGCCACCGGGCAGCTGTGGGGTAATCCCATCTATCGCTGGGAAGTGTTGCGGGAGCAGGGCTACGCCTGGTGGATCGCCCGAGTGCGCGCCACCCTGACCATGGTGGACCGCGTCCGCCTCGATCACTTCCGTGGCTTTGAGGCTTATTGGGAGGTGCCAGCGGGTGAGAAAACGGCCATTCCAGGTCGTTGGGTGAAAGGCCCTGGCGCCGAATTGTTCTATGCCATTCGCTCAGCGCTCCAAGTGTCGCACCTGCCTATCATCGCCGAGGACCTGGGGGTGATCACCCCGGAGGTGGTAGCGTTACGCGAACAGTTTGAGCTGCCCGGCATGAAAGTGTTACAGTTCGCCTTTGGCGGCGGTCGCCTCGAGCACATGGATCCACCCTACCGCTATCCGCGCAATTGTGTCGTCTACACCGGCACCCACGACAACGACACCACGCTGGGATGGTTCAAACGTTCCGCACTGCCCGGTGAGCGCGCACTTGCCCTGCGCTACACGGGCAGCGATGGCAAGGAGTTCCACTGGGATTTTATCCGCCTGGCATTGAGCTCGGTGGCCGACATGGCCATCATCCCAATGCAGGACATCCTGGGGCTCGACTCGGATGCGCGCATGAACTATCCTGGACGCGACAGCGGCAACTGGGCATGGCGCTGCCCACCTGATGCATTCACCCGGGAAGAGCCCGTCCGTCGCCTGGCAGACATGACCGAGATTTACGGACGCGCCCCATCTTATGCGGGCACGACATAGCACGATGCCACAACGTCCAGCGGCGTCTTGCCGACGGAGCATCTCGGCCCCTCTCAGGAGGCCGCAGGCACACTCAAGAACGCGACCTTAACGGCAGAGGAGGATGGGCACCTGCGCCTCGTTTAGCACGCGGTCGACCGAGCTGCCCAACATCAGTTCCAGGACAGGGCTGAACCCGTATCCTCCCATCACGATCACCTCACTCTGGCGTGCTTCAGCCACTTCGAGGATGGCTTCACCGACATCGCCGGAGCGGGTCTCATAGGCAGCATGAACCCCGTGGGTGTCCAGATATTGTCGCGCCTCCTCAAGCGTTTCAGGCGTGGCGCGCTCATCCTCCAGCACGGTTAACACGGTCAACGCCAGATTCCAGCGGCTGGCCAGGTAGGTGGCCATGAAGAGCGCCTCACGACCCTTGGGACTGCCATCATAGGCCAGCAATCCGCGCGTGAGCGGTGTGGCATGGTGGGGCACCGCCAGGATAGGGATGGGGCAGCGACGGATCAACGTGCGGAATCCCGAGCGCAGTCGTGCCACGGGCTGGGGCGTGGGTGGATGCGCCAGGTTGGCCACGACCAGGTCACACCAACGGGCACGTCCACAGATCACTTGCGACACGCTGCCGACCGCTATGGCCAGTTCGCCCTGGACTCCCGCCTCATGGCAGCGACGGTTGAACTCTTCTTGCACCCGGCGCGCACGTTCTCCATCGCGTTCCTCGGTAGTTGGCACGGCATGCAACCCCAGCAGCCGAGATCCCTCGCGGCGTGCGACGACGGCAGCCTGGTCGAGCGCCACCCAACCGTTTACCTCACCGCTGACCGGCACCAACACGTGACCGAACAGCGGACGTTCCCACTGATCGGCCTGACGCTGCGTGCGCCACTGTCCCGGCGCAGGCCCATCTGCCAGCTCATCTGGGACGACTGCTTCCAACAATTTGCCCCCAATGCGGCTGACTAATCGACGCGCCGTGGGACTGCGCCGCTCCGCCAGATCCATCGCGGCAGCGTCATAGGGGATGGCATTCCATCCCATCTCCTCCTGCAACGCGGCGCGATGTTCCATAATCCATATGTAGAGGTCGGCTTCGGTGCGGCCCGGAAAGTCACGCAGGATGCCATGTTCGCGAATTTCCTCCACCACCGGCATGTAGACCGTGTCGTACCAGTGCGTGACCGCCTCGTGATAAGGGATTTCACGCCGTTGTTCCAACCCCATGAAGTAACGGTGCACATCAATGTGCTCTAGCAGCACGCGATACTGACCCGGCACGGTTACAGTAAGGTCGCAACCCGGACGCAGCTCGTCCAGTTTGGTCTTTTCAAGGAACTCGGCATATTCTGCTTTCAGGATCAGCTCATCTGGTGTCACATCCGGCGTGAGCGGCACTTTGGTTTTGATCTCAGTTACGTAGGCCTGGATATGGGTGGCACCCATCTGGCGCGCCACCGAGACGCGATGGTTGCCGTCCAATACGAAATACGCATCGCCGATCTGGTAAACCTCGATGGGTGGCACGCCAGTCATGCTGTTCATCGCCATCTGAACACGTGTCCAGCGATGGATATCCTCATCGCGACGAGGCAGGAAGGTACGCGTGAAATCCTGGTAACGCCCGACGCTGCCCACGATGGCATCCAGAGGGATGTCCTTGAGTCCGCGCGAAGCGCGCCCTTTCTCCTTCAGCTTCTTCAACACATCTTCATAGGATAGTAAATCGGCCGAACGACCGGACAGAGTGGCCAGAATGCGTTCAAGCACAGCACGGCGACGGGCACGATGAAAGTCCTCCATCGCCTGCGCCGAAAATGTCTGATAAGTGATGGGATTCTCCAAAGAGTTTTCACCTCCTGTGATTTTTAGGCTTTAAAATTATAACCGCCCAAGGCGTGAAGACAAAAGTTCGCCTTGATCGACAGCTCCCACCCTGTTCCGTGATAACACCTAACCGCGTTTGCGGGCTGTTACCGTTGTAACGCCGGGGTAATCTTGCTACAATCCCTGTAGATAGTGAGACCGACCTTGGTCGGCACAAACTGGGCAATGAGGACGCCAACAGGTACGCACAGCAGGACTCCCGGCGACTCGCTGAGGAGGAGTGAAAGTTTCTTGATTGATCTAAGGAGGAAGGACATGAGAGCAGCTACTTGGTGCAAACGCATAGGAGCGCTAGGGCTCGTTTTGATGCTGATCGCGATGATGATCACGCCCGCGGCGGCCCAGCAACCCGAAGGAGAGGGGCAGGTCGAAGCCGCCCAGACGGTCCACGCCGGTTTCTGCCTTAACCCCAACAGCAATAGCAACGCTGCGGTCGGCCCGATCTGTCCAGTGGGAGTAGCCCAAACAGTACCTTCCGGTGGTGTCGCGGCTACCGAGCTGACAGTGGCCGATGTGGACAATCTGGCTTCGGTGCAGATTGCGATCGATTACAATAAGGACGTGGTCCGCATCAAAGATATCCGCCCCGGTTCGCTGTTCGACGGGTTGACACCAGGGGTGGATTACACCATTGACAAGTCCAAGATCGGGGGTTATGCAGCCCCACTCGATCCGGTGAATGAACCTGGCATTCCGGCGCCGGGCGGTTGTGGCACCGCGACCGGTGTCTGCTGGCGCAGCTATATTTACATCACGGTGTACAACTGGTCCACCCCCAAAGTGCCGCTGGGTGGCACCGGTTCGCTGATCCGCATTTATTGGCAAGTGCAGCCCGTGGCGGCAGGTGATACCTCGATCGTCACCTTCCCCATCCTGAGCTTGGCGAACAAGAGCGGCAGCTCCATCTGGCCCTGCTTGCCGGATACTTTACCTGCGCCCAATGTGTACTGCAAGCCGGTGCCGACACCGCTTTTAGTCGCCAACCAGGCGCCGGTGGCCAACCTGATAGTGGGCAGCCCCACGACTGCTGGCCTGCAGTTCCAGGTTGCTCTGGAAGGTGGTAAGGTACCCGGTGACGACGATCCCAACAACAACTTCCCCACCCCCGGCTTTGTCACCGACGTGTCAGTGGTGGCGGGCGTGTTCGTGGACGTGGCCGACTCGGCCGGTGTGGTCAGCATCCCCTTTGCTGCTGCCTATCCAACCGTGACAGTCAGCCGGCCGGGCTACCTGAGCGCACGCGCCACCAACGTGCTGCCTGGCACCGACCTGGGCCTGGTGACCTTGCTAGCCGGCGATGTGACGGGCGACAACGCAATCAACATCTTCGACCTGACGGTGGCTGCGGGCAGTTTGGGTGCACCGGTGGGCACCAGCACCGCGCTGGAGATGATGGACTTCAACGCCGATGGTGTAGTGACCATCGCTGACCTGGCGCTCATCGCTAAGAACTATGGCCTGACCGGCCCACGCCCCTTCGGCCCGGTGCCGTGACCCTGATGCACCGCTGATCCAGAAGGGCCAGCACTGACTTGAGCTGGCCCTTCTTTGTTCCGCATTAACACGTATCCGGGCGCCATAGTTGTCACGGGAAAGAGTTCCGCAGTAACTCTCTTGAGCACACCCCAGCACTATCGTAAGATGGAAGCAGTAATGCGTGCTGCCTGTGGCGTTCCGGTTGCTGTTCGAAATCGGATTAAGGAGGTCATGATGAAACGAAACACCATTTATCCCTGGCGGTGTCTCCTCAGCATTTATCCCTGGCGGTGTCTCCTCAGATTGTTCAGCATCGGACTGTTATTGCTGAGCGGGTTGCCTCTGATCGCACGGGCACAGGGAGGTCAGCCCACCTTCCAATCGGCCGTGTACGCGGCAGCGGACGGCAGCTCCACCATTCAGTCCCAGGAAGCTCAGATGACGGCCGATTTTCTAGCCGCTTCGGGCAATCTGGAAGGCGTGGTGCTCACGGCAGGTGGCATCGCGTTGGCAGCGGGTCAGTCGAGTGGGGTTTTCACTTCGGGAGTGATCAACGCTCCGCTGGCCTCGGTGTCGGATATCGTGCCCATCTGGAGCGCGGAAGTCCCGGCAGGTAGCGTGCTCAAGATGGAAACGCGCCTCAGTCAGGATGGCAGCAATTGGAGCAACTGGGTGGAGAATCCGGTGGCGTACTACCCGGTGCGCGATAACCAGTATGGCGGCAGCCTGATCTGGGTGGGCGGCGGTCAAGTCAGCATCCAATTTCGCGTGACGATGCAGGCGGCGTCCGACGGTGCGTCACCGCTGTTGCGCAGCGTCACGTTGACGTTCAGCGATACCCAAAGCGGTCCGAGCGACGCCGCCATTGCCAGTCAGATGGGATCTGCCGAAGCGCCTCAAGCGGGCGTCTGTCCGGTGCCCAAGCCCCCTGTGGTGTCGCGCACGATGTGGGGCTGCCCCGACGGTCCGTTCAGCCCACGTCGGCCACCTGAGTATCAATCGGTGACGCACATTATTATCCACCATACCGCAACCCCCAACAATCCTCAGAACTGGGCTCAGGTGGTGCGCTCGATCTGGAACTACCATGCGAACACGCTGTGGTGGGGTGACATCGGCTATAACTATCTCATCGATCCCAATGGGGTCATCTACGAGGGACGTGCCGGTGGTGACGATGTGGTGGGCATCCACGACAACTTCAACCGTGGCTCAATGGCGATCGGCTTTATCGGCTGCTACGGCAACTGCGGTTACCTGGGACTCATGGATGCCCAACCCAGCCCTGCAATGCTCGAGGCCGGCATCCAACTGAGTGCCTGGAAAGTGGGACAGAAAGGGCTTGATCCACGCGCAGCCACGCAATACGATGGCGCAGGCATTGTTCCCACCATTGCGGGCGGTCGGGATGTGACAGCCACCTTCTCACCCGGCGACTATCTGTATGGGATGCTGCCCTGGCTGCGCGAGCAGGTTGCGCAGCGTGCCGCTTGCGCTCAGGCAGCGTGCCGTATTGCCGACGTCGTGTTCGACAAGCCGCAATATGCCCTGGGTGACACCATTTACGTGACGGCAAGGGTGTTGGATCAGGCAGGCAATCCCGTCACAGGCGCTGCGGTGGCAGCGATTGTCACCAAGCCGACCACGGCAGCAGCAGGCGCAGCGCCACTCCCGATGAACGACCTCACCGGCTACTATCAAGGCGTGTACCAAAACACCGATGTGGCCGGGGTCTATCGCTTTGACATCACGGCCACCGATCCAACCGGAGGACGTTTTGCGCCGTGCAGCGCAAGCGCCAGTGTCTCCGTGGGCGGCGTCTCTCCTAGCGGGACAACCATGGTGGTCGAGCCGGAGCGACTGAGCACCTCGTGGTGCACCCACGTAGCGCAGACGGCTGTTTCGATCCGCAACGCCACCCGCGTGCGCAGCGTGGCACTTGAAATCACCTATGACCCGCAAGTGATCCAGGTGGTCGATGCGGATCCGTATGTATGGGGCGTGCAGGTGCGCTTGGATGGAGTCTTCCAGGCGAATCCGGCCGCTGTTCGACGCAACGAAGTGGACACGGAAAGTGGACGTATCTTCTTTGAAGGTGAGATGATCGGCGGTCAGCTCATCGAGGGCAACCAGGGGTTGATCATCATTGACTGGCGACCGCAACGGCCCGGCGTTTCGGCGGTGACGTTGGCGCGTGCTGAGGTCACGCCAGACGGCGGCACACCGGTCGCGGTCGGCGTGCGCAACGGCAGTGCGGAGATCACCCCCGATTGCATCTCCGGCACGGTCATCCTGCAGGGACGCAGTGATCATAGTGGGGTCGTGGTGACCAGCGCCAGCGGGGCTCAGACGGTGACCAACGCCAGTGGCCAGTTCGCCGTCGCCGGCACCGAGCCGATCACGGTGCGCATGCCTGGCTTCCTGAGTGGTCTGGCAGCACCTGGAACTGCCGCTGCTCGTGCTGCCACCACAGGAGATATCAGTGCCAACAGTGTCGGCACGATCACTCTGCTGGCCGGTGACCTCAACCAGGATGATGTGATCAACGTATTTGACCTGGCCATCGTCGCGGCCGCGATGGACTCGACCAATGAGCAGGCGGACCTGAACCGCGACGGTGTGGTGAACATCCTGGACGTGGTGCTCATCGCCAACAACTTTGGCAGACAGGGTCCCTTGACCAACTGGCAATAGCAAGTTCTCCTTCGTGCTACGTGGCTGAGAATGGGGGGACGTTCCCATAGTGGGGACGTCCCCCATCCTTTTACAGTGCGATGGCGTTGCGCGTGTAAACATATGACAATTGTAGACGACGATAATGATTGATGGTATACTTATGTTATGCAAAGGAGGTGACCATGGAGGACGAATCACTGGACACGCGTTACGGCGTCTCGAGGGACTTCCCCGAAAGCGCGTGGGAAATGCCCCAGCGTGCCCGGCGTATGCGCAGGCAGAGCGGTCTGCCAGCGCGGCAAGTGGTCTTTATCCTGGCTGCCAATGCGATTATCTCGCTGATCATCAGCTGGAGTATGGTGCGCTGCGCTGTTCCGGCTGTCCCATCGGCTGAGCAAGCGATCCCGTCTCCCACGTTGCTAGCCCTGCAATCCGGTGACACGACCGCAGCCGAGGCGCCCGATTTCGTCCCTTCCGGGCCGTCCTCTGCTGAATCCGTACCGACGACGAGCCCAGCCGAGACGCAGGCAACCCCCACCTCGGCTGGCCCCATCACTTACATTGTACAGGCAGGAGATACTCTCAGCTCAATTGCCACGCGCTTCCAGGTGAGCTTGGAAGACCTGATGCGGGCAAATGGCCTGGATAATCCTGACTATCTGATGTTGGGTCAGCAGCTGCTCATCCCAGTAGGTGGCCTGCCAGCTCTGACGCCCACGTTTACTCCGCCACCCCCCTCTCCTACCGCGCTGCTGCCGTTTGAACCGCCCACGCCGCTGGCGCCTGGCACTGCGCCGCCGGTCGTCCCTGCTGCGACCCTCTTGCCCACTCCGACCCCAGTGCCGACGCCGACCCCTGTCCCGGCGAACGAGATCCGTATATCCATCACGGTGCTCAACCCTGGAGATGTGACGAAAGAGGCGGTTTATCTAATCAATCAGGGGCTGTACGTGTGGATGCGTGGCTGGACCCTCTCCAACGACCGTGAGGCAACTTACACGTTCCCTGAGTTTGGATTGGGGGGAAACGGCGCAGCGATCCACGTACATACCACGGTCGGCGTAGACACAGCCACCGATCTGTATTGGGGCCGTGCCAGCGCGGCCTGGAGTGTGGGTGACACCGTAGTCTTGCGCGACGCCGAAGGAAAGGTGATCGCTTCGACTAAGGTGGATATGCCGGCAAACACTCCTTAAGACATCTGCGCGTTATGTTCTCCCCCGAACCTATTCACCGCGACTGCCTGGTTTTTGATGCCCATTGCGACTTTCTCTCGTTGAGCGTTTGGGACGGCAGGGGTTTCGACCGTCGCCTGAATTACGGTCATCTGGATTTGCCACGCCTGTTAGAGGGTGGGGTCAATGCCCAGATGTTCGCCATCTTTACGCTCTCGCAGCGTCATCCCACCGCGGAGCATCCCACGCTGGAAGCACTGCGGCAGGTGGAAGCTTTTCATCAGCTGCCCCAACAGAGTGGCGGACGTTTTGTGGTCGCCACGTGTGCTGCCGAAATCGAACGCGCCAAAGTTCGCGGTGCTGTCGCCGGTGTCCTGAGTATGGAAGGATGCGAACCGCTTGCCGGGGATATCAACCTGTTACGCTTATTCTATCGACTCGGGGTGCGCTGCGTCGGACTGACGTGGAACCAGCGCAATGCAGCTGCGGACGGCATTGCGCAAGCGGATGCCAGGGGGTTGACCGAGTTCGGTCGACAGGTGGTGAGAACCGCTTTTGAGCTTGGCATGCTGGTGGATGTGTCCCATCTCGCTGCGCCCGGCGTCGCCGACGTACTCCAGCTTGCGGAAGGCCCGGTGATTGCTTCGCATACCAACGCCTATGCGCTATGTCCTCATCCGCGCAATCTCAACGATGCTCAGCTTGAGGGGATAGCACGCCGCGGAGGTGTGGTGTGCGTGACCTTTGTCCCCGCGTTCATCACCCCAGCACCGGAGCAGGCTTCGTTGGAACGGTTGCTTGACCACGTGGATTATATCGCACAGCGCATCGGCACCGAACACATCGGCATCGGCTCCGACTTCGACGGATATGACGGGGTGACCGCTGGATTGGAGGACGTGACTCACCTGCCGGCTCTGACCGCCGGATTGGTGCAGCGGGGCTACACCATCACAGCAATCCGCAACATCTTAGGAGGCAACCTGCTGCGCGTTTTCCGGCAGGTAGTTCGCTGATGCGTCAAGAGATCAGCGCCCCCTGAACCGGTCCAGCACACCCAACCGCGTGTAGGGGGCAGCACCATAAAGATCCCAACCGACACAGTCACAAGCTTTGGAGTGGTCAGCTTTCAGCCTTCTCGGCCTTGCTGGCGCTCTCTTTTGGCTCCTCTTTCTTGACGGGTTCGGCGGTGGATTGACGGAACTCGCGGATTGCCTTGCCCACTGCGCCACCGATCTCCGGCAACCTACCCACGCCGAAGATGATGATCACGATGACCAGGATGATGATCAGCTCAAATGGGCCCATCCGAATAGGCATATCTCGGCACTCCTTTGTTGTTTGCTGAGTCGCCCTGCAGGGCGCTGAGAGAGATTATAGCACGCCCGCTCAGGGCATGCAAGCCTTGAAGGGAGCGTGCTGAGAAAACGTTCGATCACTCGCCTTATTGGTCTCATTTCCTCGATAAAAAACATGTGGGCGGCTGGGCAGTTTTTTCAACACACCGGTTGCTCATTCCATTGCGCTGGCGACGGCGCCCACCTGTTGAGCACACAGGGAGTGCTAATTTCCACTTCCAAACTGGAGGAGCAGTTGGGGCACGTCAGCCTCCTCCGAAAATTTCTTGTGTGCTCTCTGCGTGCTCCGTGGTGCAATTGTCCCTGACTGCTCGCCCACGCGCGCAGCTCGGCTCAATCAGCCTCTCGATCCGCCTGCCAGATCAGCCGGGTACGTTCAATGCGCGACGGGGTTCCTGCCAGCCCCAATGCTTCCAGTACCGTCTCCGGGCGCACCGAGCGCTGCGCACTCTGGCTGAGGCGCATCCATAACGCTGCCTCGCCGTCGGCACAGCGTTCCAGGCGCAGGTCGTCCACCAATGGCCTCAGGTCGATCGTCTCACGGCGCCGCTGGCGCGTGCGCTCCTGGAACAAATGGGGGGTGCTCAGGAAGTCCGCGATGCGCCGCGCGATCTCCTCGCAAGGCAGCGATGTGGAGATCTGCACGTAGTACTCCGCCTGGCGCAATTGTGCCTGCAATGCGGGCGCCTGCAGCGGCACGGGACGCGCTGCGAGGACGCGCAAGCCCACCGGCGCTACCGCCTGCAGGCGCGACACCAGCTCTTCCGCTTCGATCGCTTCCTCCAGGATGACGTCCATCACCTCGGCGCTGCCGACATAACCCACCGGCAATGCCGAAGCCAGCTGGATGCGCGGCTGCGGGTTGAATCCCTGGCTGTACACCACACGGATGCCGGCACGGCGGAAGACGCGCTCCCATGTGCGATGCAGATCGAGATGGGAGATGTAACGCAAGGGCTTTTCTTTGGCGAAGGTGATGCGCCAGCGTTGTCGAACCGGCACGTCCATATCTTATCGGATGCAAAACACGCGGATCACCACGGCTCCTCGGGTGGCTCAGGCAGCTCAAAGGGGGTCAGGCCAGGCTCCCCGCCCGACACGGCATCGGGTGTCAGCTGGCGCACGCGCAACTCGGCGGTGTCCAGCTGTTCGTTGCAATAGCGCACCAGCTGCATACCGCGCTCGAACAGTTGCAGGGCGCGCTCGAGCTCCAGATTGCCGCTTTCCATTTCCTGTACCAGCTGCTCCAGCTCGGCCAGCGCCTGCTCAAAGGTGAGATGCCCCTCTTCACTCATGCGTTATCGCCTTTCATCATCACTCCGCTCGAGGCGAAGTCCTCATTTTCAATCCACCGTGCTCATAAAGGTGCCGTCGGACACCTGCACGCTCAGGCGGTCGCCCGACGCAACCTGCGCCACCCGCATCACCACGCGGCGGTCGTCCTGGCGGCGCACAATGGCATAGCCGCGTGCCAGAGTTGCTGCCGGATTCAGCACTTCCAGGCGGTGACGCAGCCCGCTCAACCGCTCGCGGCGCAATGCCATGGCATAGCGCATCGCGCGCATGATGGTCAGTGCCAGCTCGTCCACGTGTTGGCGCTGGCGCTGCAACGTGGCGCGCGGTGACAGCTGGCGCAGCGCGCGCCCCTCCGCTTCGAGCTTACGGCGC
This sequence comes from Ardenticatenia bacterium, assembly GCA_003130875.1. Classification (GTDB taxonomy): domain Bacteria; phylum Chloroflexota; class Anaerolineae; order 4572-78; family NAK82; genus NAK82. The sequence goes on along the minus strand of QEXY01000123.1, from coordinate 46,774 downwards.
AGGCGGGTGATCAGGTCAAAACAGGCGGTCGCGAGCGCGCGTCGCAGTGCCTGGACACGCCGCTGCAATTCGGCGCGATCCGGTGTCACCAGCTCAGCTGCTGCCGAGGGAGTCGGGGCGCGCACGTCGGCGACGAAGTCGGCGATGGTGAAGTCGGTCTCGTGCCCCACACCACACACCACCGGCACCGGCGAAGCGGCGATGGCACGCGCCACCCGCTCATCGTTGAAGGCCCACAAGTCCTCAATAGAGCCACCGCCACGTGCCAGGATGACCACGTCCACCCCGTGCACCCGCGTGATGGCCTCCAGGGCGCGCACAATCTGTGGCGGAGCGTCTTCGCCCTGCACCAGCGTGGGCGCCAGGATCACCTCGGCCAGCGGATAGCGCCGCCGCAGCACGTTGAAGATGTCACGCAACACCGCGCCGCTGGGTGAAGTGACCACGCCGATGCGTCGCGGAAAGCGCGGCAGAGGACGGCGCGGGCGCGCAAAGAGACCCTTCGCCTCCAGCTTGCGCTTCAATTCCTCAAAGCGCGCATACCAGCTGCCCAACCCCAGCGGTTGGAGTTCGTCCACATAGAGCTGATAAACGCCCTGGGGGTCGTAAACGGAGACGTATCCGTGCGCCAACACGGTCTCGCCGTCGCCGGATGGCAGATAGCTGACCTGGTGCGCATTGGAGCGCCACAATACACAGCGCAGCGCCGCTTCCTCGTCCTTGAGGGTGAAGTAGATGTGGCCGGCAGGGGATTGCCTCCAGTTGGAGACCTCACCTACCAGCCACAGATCTTGCAGCACTCGATCCGCTTCCAACCACGCTCGGATGCGCCGCGTGACCTCGCTCACCGTGAAGATGCGCGGCAGGCCTCCCTCGTCTTGGGCAGGGAACAGGGTGAGCTGCTCGGTCATGGGTTCTCCAGCCCAAAGCGACCGCGCGTCTGCGGATCGGCCTCCAGATGGCTCAGGAGCTCCTCCGCTGCCGCGCGCGGCATCGGGGATGACACCAAGCGCACTATGGCATCCGCTGATTGGGTATCTGCCGGAGAGCTGGCCGGCGCCGTGCGCACAAAGGTGAGCAAGGTATACTGGCCATCCATCGGCAGCTGGAACGCCTGATCCAGGAACTGAATGGTGTAGGTGCCGCGGTGGAGCGCCGGCACGCGGAAACCGCCCACACCCAGGCTGGGCCAGCTGCCGCTGACCACGCGGATGGGTTGGCCGACCGGCGGGATGATCGTCAATGGGATACCCGCTTCCGGCAATGTGCCCGCGATGAGCGCCATGCCGGGTGCACGCGTCACCTTCATCATCCATCCGCCGCTGGGCTGTGGCGGCTCCGGCGGCGCAGCTGGTAGCGTCAACGCGACGGTGGTCGTGCTGCGCCCATCGTTCTGCACCGTCTGGATCACGCCGGCATCCGGCACGCTCAGTGTGTAGCTGCCGGCAGCCAGCGCGTCGAACTGGAAGCTGCCATCCGCGCTGGTGGTCGTGGTGCGCGACACGCCTCCATCGCGCAAGGTCACCTGGCGTCCCGCCACCGGCATCCCCTTGGGATCACGCAGCTGGCCGCGGATGATCCCCTTGTTGGCAGGCGCGCTACCTGCCTCGATGAAGGTGACAAAGGTGAACCCGCCCTCCAGCGTCAGCTCGAATGTCTGGTCGAGAAAGCTGAGCGTATAGAGTCCGCGATTGGGTGCCCAGAACTCGAAGCCGCCTGGGCCATACTGCGGCTTGCTGCCGCTGGTACGCTTGAACGTCAGACCGATGGGCGACTTCAGCGTCACCTCGATGCCGGGGCGCGGCAACGAACCGGCCAGGATGGGCAGGCCGAACTTACGTTCGACGTGCATGTCCCAGCGCGGCGCCACCGGCGCGGGCAGCTGCAGATCCAACGTCATGCGCTGCCCTCTGGCCAGCTGCAATCCGCTGCGGCGCAGGTCGTACCCCACCACAACGAGCTCATAGGTGCCGGCGGGCAGCTGGGTGAAGCGATAGCTGCCGTCCGCACCGGTGATCGCCTCGCCGCTCCAGCCCTCGCGGGACAGGCGCAGGTGCACGCTGGCCGCCGGCTGGCCCTGAGCATCGGTCACTTTGCCGCAAATCTCCCCCTCCTCAGTCACTGGTTGCGGTGTCGGGGATGTCTCAGGTTCGGATGACAGGCGGATGCCGGTATAGTAGTGCTTGAGGATGGTTTCGTAGCTGTCGCCGCGCATAGCCATGTCATGGGCACCCCACTGGCACATACCCACACCGTGCCCTTTCTTGGGGCCGGGGTTGATACACGGCACCGGGCGCAAATAGGGCAACGGTGGGCCACCCCACACTGTCTCGTTGCCCAGCGTATGGCCACCGCAGTTGGAACTGTAATACGCCGTCGCCAACTGATTGTTGTACAGGATCACCTGACCGCGCGTCTGGCGCACGGCGAGGTCAGAATTGGGGTTAATGCGCGCCTCGTTGTACGCCTGGCAATGCGTCGTGGTGCAGACGTCCGCTTCGGGATGATGGCGTGGGCGGGCAATCGCTACCATAGCATAGCTGCGTGCCGCCACTGCCTGCGCTTTGAGCGCTTCGAGCGGCCAGGTGTAGGGCATCTCGGCGGCGACGACGCCGCGCAAGTATTCCTCCAGATCCATCACGCGCACCGTCTGATCCGGCATCAAGACGCGGATCGCCTTGCCGGGCGGCGAGGGCTGCAGCGGCGCGATCTCCACGTCGGGCATGGCAGCTAACCGCGTCACGTGATTTTCCAAACTGCGGCAGCGATCCACCCACGAGTTGGGCAGATTGCCCGGGCTGCGCGTCGGATCCTGCCACAGGAAGAAGGTCAATGCGATGACACGTGGATCGGCCAGGGTTTGGCGCGCGTAGTAGATCACCTGATCGGTGAAGTCGTGATCCGATGCGCCAAAATTGCCCGCCTCGTCGATGATCACCTTGGCCTGAATGCCGTAGCGCCTCTCAAACAGCTTCAGCACACGCCGCCAGCGGAAGGCGTACCAGCTGGACAGGCGCGGGTCATACAGCCAGTCGCGCACGCTGCCGCCCGCGTGTCCCCAATAGGCATGGAAGGTGATGATATTGTTGAAATGGCTGCGCACCAGGTCGGCCAGGTAGTCATAACCCGCCCAACCCTCGGTGGGATTGCCCTCGTCGTCCGGCGCGCCGTCCTCATGATGGCCGAAGGCGAAGGGCGGCGTCACCAGCTTCATCTGAGGATAGCGCTGTTTGATGCGATCCGCCACGATGCGTACCCAATCGGCATAGCGCCGATAGAACTCGGGTGTTTCGTAGCGCGACTGGTTGCCCGGGTTGGGGTCGCCGTTCTCGTAATGCAGGTTCATCTCGTTGCAGAAATAGACATAGGCGTCCAGATCGCGGATTTCGGGCCATTTGCTGATCACCATATCGCTCAGCCGCCGCGCCGAGGCGCCGATGTCCTCCTGCCAGTTATGGGGGTGTTGAAAGCGCACGGTGACCACGACGTCGGGATACTGCTGCTTATAGGGCAGCACGCGGTTAGGTCCGAGGTAGTCGAAGAACGCGGTCAACGCGCCGGGGCGCCAGCTCAACATCTTGGCCGGATCGGATGGGCTGCCATTTGCGACCCATATGCCTGGACGACGCATGTGTCCCCCTCCTCAGGCAACAACCATCGGCCTGCAACCATTCCATTCCCATATGCTATTATGTCACATACTTGACAGAAAATCAAAGCGCCCCAAGGTTTGTGCCTAGGAAGGCGCAAAACCTTCTGCCTCCGGCAGCCACAGGGTGAAGGTGGAACCCTGCCCCACCTGGCTCTCCACCTCAAGGCGGCCGCCATGCGCTTCAGCGATCCAGCGCGCAATGGCCAACCCCAACCCGACGCCCTTACGTCCCTGGCGCGGCATGCGGAAGAAGCGCTCGAAGATGTGCGGCAGTGCCTCCGGTGGAATGCCCACGCCGGTGTCCTGCACGCTGACGCGCACCCATCCCCCCTCGCGGTAGAGCGACAGAGTGATTGTCCCGCCGCGCGGCGTGTACTTGATGGCGTTATCCACCAGATTGAGCAACAACTGACGCAGCCGGTCGGGGTCGCCCAGCACCAGCGCTTGATCCTCGTGGCCCAGGCGCACCGCTACGCGTTCCACACCGCCTGAGCCCACCGCCGCCATTGCTTGTGCCTGACGATAGACCTCGAGCAGAAGTGTATCCATCTCCACCAGCTGCTTTTCCAGCTGCATGCCGGTGTCCGCCTGAGCCAGGAGGAGCAGGTCGGCGACCAGGCGGCTCATCCGGTTCACCTCTGCTTCGATAGCGTCCAGGGCGATTTCCCGTTCCTGCGGGTCGTCCGCAGCGCCGCGGCGCAGCAATGCCACATTGCCCCGGATAGTGGTCAGTGGCGTGCGCAGCTCGTGGGAGACGTCCGCCCCCAGGCGCTGTTGGGCGTCGATCACGCGCGCCAGCCGGTCCAACAGTGCGTTGAAAGTGCTCACCAGGCGGTAGGTCTCATCGCGCACTCGAGGGAGCGGCAGACGCTGGCGCAAGTCAGGCGTGTCGGCGATCTGCAGAGCCGCTCGCGTGATATGATCCACTGGGCGCAGTGCCAGCGACGCCAGCCACCAGCCTGCCAAGCTCAACACCAGCAACATCAGAATCCCTCCCACCGCCAAGGTCGTCCAGGTGCGTTGGAGTGTCTGTTCGATGTCCAGCAACGGATAGCCTGCTTGCACAGCACCGACCATCCGCCCGGAATCCATTAAGGGAAGGCTATAGAGGCGTAAGGGTGTGCTTTCTTCCGTGATGAGCGTCTTGTGGGCAGCGCGCCCTTGTACGTTGAGCGCCACCAGGTCCATGTCGAGGGGCAAGCGCCAGCCGATCAGGTTGGGGGAACGCGCCGCGACGCTTTCGTTGCCGCGCACCACCTGGAGATAGATCGGGGGTGCACCGGGTGGCACGGCAGGCAATTGGATGCGGCCTTCATCCACTGCCTGCCGGAAGTCAGTGCGTTGGAGCAATGCATCGCGTACCTCTCTGGCATGCTCGGCCAGCTGACGGTCCACCTGGCGGAGCAGCTGGGCGCGCAACAACGCCAAGCTGAGCAGCAGGTAGAGCGCCAGGATGCCTGCCGTCACGATAGTGTACCAAACGGTCAGCCGCGTGCGAACGGCCATAATGGCTCACCAGGGCTCTTCACGCAGCACGTAGCCCACTCCGCGCACCGTGTGGATCAGGCGCGAGCCACCTCCCTCCTCGGTTTTCGCGCGCAAGTAGCGCACGTATACATCGATGATGTTTGACTCGCCGGCGAAGTCATACGACCAGATGCGATCGTAAATGAGGTCGCGCGTCAACACCTGGTTGGGATGACGCATAAAGAGCTCCAGGATGTCGAACTCCCGCGTGGTGAGATGGATGGGACGCCCAGCGCGTGTGCAGCGTCGCGTGACCGGGTCGAGCTCCAGGTCGGCAAAGCGCAGCGGCCCTTTGACCTCGGAACGCGCTGCACGGCGCAGCAACGCGCGCAGGCGCGCCAGGAGCTCATCAAAGTCGAACGGCTTGACCAGGTAATCGTCGGCGCCGGCGTCCAGACCGGCCACGCGGTCAGGGATGGCGTCGCGCGCGGTGAGCATCAACACGGGCTCTTTGAATCCGGCGGCGCGCAGCTGGCGACACACCTCCAGCCCGTCCACGTCGGGCAGCATCAGATCCAGGATAATGAGATCAGGTGGGGCGCTGAGGGTCTTGCTGAGCGCGGTCTCGCCATCGGGCGCCACCTCGACCTGATAGCCTTCCATGCGCAGCGTGCGGCTGATCACACTGGCCACACGCGCTTCATCCTCCACCAGCAAGATTTTCTCAGCCATATGCACCTCCACGAGCGCTTCGCTATTATACGCCATATGGCTTCCATTTGCCATAATAACCTTAAAACCCGCCCCCAAGCCCTGTTGCATAATCCCAACGGCGTGTATTATCGCCTCTATCCCTGGGATTGTGCGATCAGACTATCCACAACTTGTTGCGCTGCAAGCTATCGTAGCGTGCGCAACCTTAAATTTAGAGCTGCACCTTCCTGAAACGGTACAAAATGGCATTGACGCCGCCCCACCCGTGTGCTAAAATGAGGATCGCGTTGTACTTACATTCACCCGCACTCCGAAACGGGCAAGGCTGATGTCAATCCTCAAGGTGTGACGTCACTTCTGCGCCTTGTCCTATGTGTTTGGCCAACTGACATCCGTTTTTAAGTGTCAAACAGCGAGCGGTTCAGGCAAGTGTCCTATGGTGATGACTCCATAGAGCTCTTTTGCCCCCTTTTGCCACCGGTGGGCGTGTTGGCTACGGTGTAGCGGGGCGCATTAATCCGCCGGTGCGGCAGAAGGGGGTTCTTATGCATCCGACAGGTTGGGCATATGGTGAACCCACAGACCGTATGGCAAGCAGCTCTCGGCGAGTTGCAAATGCAGATGACCAAAGCTACCTTCGATACCTGGGTCAAACCAACCCATGCCATTGCCTACGAGGATGGCACCTTCATCATCGGTGTGCAGAACGGCTATGCTAAGGACTGGCTGGAAAACCGCCTGATGGGGGTCATCAAGCGCACGTTGACCGGCATCCTCAATCGATCGGTCGAGGTGCGTTTTGTGGTACAGGCACAGCCACTCCGCCCATCACAGCAACCGCCCATGTTGGAATTGCATTCCCCCAACGGCGAGGAACGAAGCGCCAACACAAGGCCCGAGGCATCGTCGGGTTTCGGTAACCCATCACGCTTTACCCTTAATGGGCGTTACACGTTCGACCGTTTCATCGTGGGCAGCTCGAACCGTCTGGCTTATGCCGCCTGTCTGGCAGTGGCGGAAAACCCCGCGCGTGCTTATAACCCCCTGTTCATCTACGGCGGTGTGGGGTTGGGCAAAACCCATCTTCTCCAGGCGATCGGCAATTACGCCCAGGAACACCGCCGGAGGGTGCTCTATGTATCTTCCGAAACCTTCACTAACGACCTGATCAACGCCATCCGCACGCGTTCTACCGAGGCGTTTCGCGAGTGTTATCGCAGCGCGGATTTTCTTCTGGTGGACGACATCCAGTTCATCGCCGGCAAGGAGAGCACCCAAGAGGAATTTTTCCACACCTTCAATGCATTGCACTCCTCCGGGCGGCAGATTGTTATGTCGAGTGATCGGCCACCGCAGGCGATCACCACGTTGGAAGAGCGTCTGGCCTCGCGCTTCCAGTGGGGGCTGATCGCCGACATTCAGCCACCCGACCTGGAGCTGCGCATCGCCATCTTGCGTGCCAAAGCGGAGGCACAAGGAGCACACTTGCCCGATGATGTGGTCTATTTCATCGCCGGGCAGATGCAGAACAACATCCGTGAGCTGGAGGGCGCTCTCAACCGCGTTTTGGCGCACGCCCAGCTGAGCGGCGAGAAAATTACTCTGGCGATGGCACAAAGCGCTCTTAGCAACCTGGTAGAACACAGGCGACGCGTCAGCATAGATGAGATCATCGCTGTCGTGTCGGCCCATTATGGCATCTCAAGGGAAGAGCTGCTCGGCCCCAGCCGCCATAAAGAGGTGGTCGTGCCACGTCAGATGGTGATGTATCTGGCACGTCAGGAGGCCGGCGCCTCGCTGCCCGAAATCGGTCAGGCATTGGGAGGGCGCGATCACACCACTATCCTGCACGGCGCGCAGAAGATCGCCTGCGAGATCGAGCGCAAGGATACGCTGCGCCGTGACATCATGCGCATTCGCGAGCGCCTGTATCGTGAGCGTTAGAAACCCCTAGCCCGCGCTGCGCGCGTCCGCTGATGGTCTATACCTCTGGGAGGTGCACAAGAAAATGGACGAAGCGATTCGAGAGCGATTGCGCATCGCAGCGCACCGGCTGGAGGCGATCAATGCCCTGCTGCTCGACCCGCAAAGCCAGGTCATCAACGACTTCCTTGCGGTGGTGGCAAAATATGGCTCAGTGGAAGAGATCAACCGCAAGGCGGAAGAGGCGCGTCGGCTACCCAATCTGCTGGTGCGCTTGAAGGAGATCCGTTCGCCTTACCTGGACGATCTCCTCTGGCTGATGGAGCAGCGTGACCGCGGCGCCTTCATCAGCGTGGCTGAATACCGGCGCGCGGTGCTGGGCGAGCGCGCAGAGCAGATGCCGTTTGATGACCGCCTGGCAGTGGTGTTGGAGATCAGCGCTTTGCAATACTTCCCCTGGCTGATCCGCGAGGCACGGCAGGCGATCGAACGACGTGAGCTGATGCCGGGACGCTATATCCGCGTGCGTAAGATGAAAGAGCAAGAACGCGACAACGGCGATATTCTGGCGGTCGCTGCGGCTATGCAGATCATCGGCGCCAGTTATGTCGAGACGCTGGACACGCGCGGCACCGACGGCGCCAACATCCACCTGGGCGGGCCTGAGACGATCACCGGCTATTTCGGCGGCGTGGGCCAGCCCAACGATTATGCGCTGAAGTGGCTGGATGAGTATCTGTATTATTACACCACCTACGGCATCAAGCAGGTGCTTAACATCAACCCAGGCACCGTGTTGCTGGGATATTTGCTGCACAAGCTGGGCGTTGACAATGAGTTCAAGATCTCCGTCTTTATGGGCAACGACAACCCCTATGCGGCATTGTGGACGCTTATCGGCGCCCATCTTTTCGCCCGCGAGGATGGCAGCGTGCCTCTGGTCGGCTTCAACTGGAGCAACAGCGTCAACAACCAGACCATCGAGATCACCGCACAGGTGCGCAAGAGCTTGGGCCTTGAAGATCTGGTGCGCTTTGAGCACCACATCACCGAGACCTGGAAATCCATCGTGCGTCAGCCCTACCTGCGCCGTGACGAGCTGGTGGAGCTGGCAGCGCGGGTGCCGAACATCGCCGCCAAGCACGAAGGCGGCGATCCCGAAGTGGAGCAGACACGTGCCCATCCTTCGGATATCCTGGACTACTTCCGGGGCAAGGCGGAGATCGAAGCGAGCGGCGACATGGCGCACCTGGAGCGCAATTATCTGGATAAGCACGATGCGCTCAACCGCACGGCGCGTGCCCTCACCGAGCACGGACTCGCTTTCGTCGCGGCGCGCCACCTGCATGAACGTCCGGCATAAGGGCGCGCTGGACACGTGAGCAGAAACGCAAGAGGTGCAACCGAAGGTGTCCGAGGCCGGAAAACCTGCTCTCCGCAGTCAGCCCCAATGCCAGGACTTTCACTCCTATAATAGTGAATAGTGTTTTCTCGAGCGTGTGAAGGAGCAGACCCAACCCCCGATCCGGACGCGCCGCCAGCACACGCCGACCATCCGGGATGAAGCAAAACCCCAGACGACGGACGAGATGGAGGGCGACTATACGCAGGCCGCTCAGCGCCAAACCGGTCCAGCGCGCGGGATCGCGATCCTCGCCGTAGGTCCCATCGCACACCCCAAAGACCCGCTCCGCCACCTCCCAATAGCCGCGCAGCTGCGCGAGCACCTGGGGTGCATCCCACGCAGACAGATGCCCACCCGCAATCCAGCATACCCCTGGCAGCCGTATTCCTGCGCCCAATACGCCCCCAATTCTCGTCTCGCCACCACCCAGATCGCGCGGCGCTCCGCGTGGCCGTGCCCTTGGCCACCTGGAGGCATCCGGCGCACGCGCTGCGTGGGCTGTCACCCACTCCTGCACCGCCGCATACACCGCCCCGTGATAGCCCTTCACCCAGCCGAGGTCACCGCCTCCTTTTTCACCATCCGTTCCACCAGGCGGCGCAGGTCGGGCACCGTGCGCAGATAGTCCAGCAAACGCTTACCCCGCTGCGATGTCATCCGGCTCACTTCCCTCTTTCATCCGTTTGCCACAATGGTGGCACATCAAAAGTAAGAAAAGGGAAAAGCCCTGATCTGGCTCAAATTGGCATTGCGACGAGGCAGTAAACTTGCTATAATCCTAAATATGGAGATGCGCGAGACCCCTTGACACCTCTGGGGAGCGAGGCACAGTGTGCGCATCTCCGCATCCCAGCTAATAATGAAAGGATGCCGGACGATGAAAACAAAAGCGGTGCTTCTAACTCTGGTGATACTAGTGGTTACATTTCTCATCTATACTGTTTCCCCTAGCTACGCCGGTCCGCGACCGCGCACTGTCCTGCTCTCCGTACGGCCCCTGGGCGATGGTTTGACCGTCGGCCAGCTGCAACCAGGTGGTCAAGAATGGTATCAGGTCAATTCGGCCTCGTTGAAGCGGGATACTGATCACTTGGTCGTGTTCAACATGGTCTACCGGCCTGGCAGCCATGACGTCACCCCCTACGTCAACTTTCAGGTCTTTACTGAGGAACAGTTGGGGCGTTGGCTACAGGGCAGCTCTGATGCGGCCCTGGGCATAGGGATCTTCACTACCACGGATTTCGACCCGGATTCGGCGGAGCGGATTTGGACGGGGAGTTTGCTGCGTGAAGAGACCTATTACGTACGTCTGTTTAACAACTCAGCCACGCCGGTGGAATACCATTTGATGACTATGAGCCAGCCAGCCCAGATCGTGGTCGCAGAACCTGCTGTGGCAGGCGGGGAACAACCGTATGTGCAGCCGGCGGCAGCGTCCATCGAGGCGAATGCCCCAGCCGTTTCCGGAATGGGCCCATCAACTTCTGATGCAGTGCTCAAGCCCGCTGCTTCGCCTGATGAGGCACGTCGCCGTATGATCGTTGCTGCCATACAGAGCATGTCCCCTGAAGAGGCTGTAGCCTGGTTGGCACTGGCCGAACAAGCGGGTTTGCTCCCCGGTAATGCGGCTGCCACCGTTCCTAAGACATCTCCTGAAGAAGCACCCGCTGCGGTGAATGCACCCACTGAGACGAACCAACCGTCTGCCGAAGCTGCGCCTGCGGAGCGTGCCCTGTCCCCAGCCGAGTTGTACCCCAGCGTGTATCCCAACCGACCACTGGTCTTGCACGATGGCGCCAATGTAGGACGCCTGGCCCCTGGCGGTGAACACTGGTATGCTTTCATCCGCCAGGATTTCGACAAGCAGCGTTTTGAGCATATGGCACTCACGATGTTTGCTACCCCGACAGACGGCAACCGCTCCCATCACATCAATTTTCAGATCTACCCGGCCAGCCAGCTACACATCTGGCTGCGCGGCACCCCGAATGCAATGGTGCCCATGGGACAGGGTCAATGGGTAGAACGCGATAAGGATCCGCTGACCGGCGAGCGACTGTGGTCAGGTGATGTGGTGGACGGCGACACCTACTATGTGCGCGTCTTCAACCACAGCGATCAAGTTATCGACTATTATCTGATCACCAACGATGTGATCAACACGGAGCTAGGAGAACGTGTTTTCTCGGCCAACCAGTTCTATCCTTATGTGCTCTATCCACCGAACAGCCCAGCGGCGCGCAATCGTTAAATCGGGTTGCGCGGAACTTTTCTGAGACGGTGATGTGCTATGGAGGAAAAGCAGACTGGCCAGTCTACTGTGATCCTGATCACGCGTAACGGCATGGGACATGCCGAACCTGCTTTACAGCAGCAACTCATCGAAAAATATCTTACATTGTTGGACGAGAGCAATTTGTTGCCAGCCGCGATTTGCCTGTATGCTGATGGGGTCAAACTGGCAGTAGATGGCTCACCCGTATTGGCCCAGCTCAAGTCGCTGCAGGCGAAGGGGGTTCACGTGATCCTGTGCAGCACGTGCTTGAATTACTTTGGATTGACCGAACGGGTACGCGTTGGTATCGTGGGGGGTATGGGAGATATCATCACAGCACAATGGCGCGCTGATAAGGTGATCACCTTATAGCATTCTTGCCAGGATACATCCATTATACACGTAACATTATACACGTAAGCGTCACAAGCGTTCGAACAGGTCGGTCTCGATACCTTGAGGCCAGCCGACAGTGGAACGCGCCAGAATATAGCTTTCCGTGCACAACCAGCGCTGGTACATGATCTCTTCCGGCATCGTGACGAAGGGGTTGTCATGCCCCAACTGGGTGGCGTGGCAACGGATACCGGCCAGCTTCACTTGCAGCCACTCACTCACATCGATCACAGTGGTTATTTCATCTTCACGATATGCAGTGAAAGGAAACGGCACTCCATCCATCATCACAGTTGACGACATCCCATTGCTGACCATCCCGGCGAGTTGCGACTCTGTCAGAGCGCGAAAGTAGAGTTTGCGCACTTGATGGGGCTGACAGGCGCCCTGCAGCAGATCAGGGAAACAATCGGGATCGGCAGCCAAGTCAAAGGCGATGCTCGTCCAGCGATGGACAGCGATATGGTCATAATGTCCATAAATGCCATCCGGCCCGAACGTGATGATGACATCCGGACGCAACTCGCGAATGATGCGCACTAAGCGTGCCACGGCCTGCCCTTGATGCACGATGGTGAGCTGTCCGTCCTGATACCCCATGAAGATGGGAGGATGGGCACCGTAAATGCGGCATGCACAGCGTAGTTCTTGTTCGCGCACATCCGGCAGGTTGGCTGGCGTCGCCAATTCCGGCGTGGCGATATTTCCTGCCTCACCCCGCGTGGCAGTCACTACGTACACATCGCAGCCCTGCGCGGCGTATTTAGCCAGTGTACCGCCACTGCCAAATGCTTCGTCATCTGGATGCGCATAAACTGCCATCAGAGTGTAGCGTGCCAATTTTCCTTGCCCCCGTTATCGCTCTATTGCGAGGTATCTCGAGGCTGCTCTGGCTAACTCTCTGGGTACACTTGGACAAAGCGACCCTCACGCACCTGGAAGATATAAATAGTAGGAGCGCGCAAGTCGCCATTGGTATCATAGCTTATGGGTCCAAGTAAAGAGGAGAATTCCAGTTGACGGATTGCCTGCGCCACATCGGCGCCTTTCAAGCTCCCCGCTTGGGCTGCACCTTCCAATAGCACCTGGCCTGCCACGTATCCATTCAAACTATAGGTATCGGGGTTGCGATACTCAATCGCTTGATAGGCAGCAATCCACTCAGAGCTGGCAGCAGTCCACGGGCTGGGCCCGAAAGCGCTGACGTAGATGCCCTCAGCCGTGCCATCGGATTCGTCGATCGTGGCAGCCAGAAAACACCCATCTGAAGCGAGAAATGGTACATCGATCCCGGCGCGCACCAGAGCATAGCGCAGATAAGGGCATTCGACCTCATAACCGGCATAGAAGATTGCATCTGGCTTAGCTTGTGCAATCTGGGACACTTCAGCTGTGTAGTCCCGTTGCTCCACCTGTACCTGGACGCGGAGGACGACCTCGCCGCCACTTGCTTTCAGATGATCAATGATGGCTGCGGCTAATCCAATACCGTAAGGATCATCGTTGTGTAACACTGCGACCCGTTTTGCTTGCAGCGTTTGACGCAGGAACTCGGCATCGACTTTTGCCTGCACGGCGTCATTTGCGTTGACGCGGAAGAAGTTGCGATAACCTTTCTGCGTCAAGCTCACCTCACTGGCAGTGGGTGTGATCACCACAAAAGGCAAGTCTTTATAAATTTCCATGGCCGCGAGGGTCTGCCCGCTGTTGAGATGACCAACGACGCCGAGGACGGGCTTGCCGGCCGCCACGTCATCTGCCACGCGTTGCGCCACTGTTGTAGCCATCTCGCTATCGCTCTCATCGTCCAACCCTTCCACTACCACGCGATAACCCATCAGTCCCCCGCGGGCATTGATTTCGGCTGCGATCAAGCGCACGCCACCTAATACCGTTTGTCCGGCATTTGCTTGGAAACCGCTCAAGGGCACGGCGACATAGACATACACATCCCCTCTGGTCGGCTGGGTCGCCTCGCCTGTGCAACCCGCCCATAGGAAAACCGCCAAAAACAACACCGTCACAATTCCATACAGATTGCTGTACCTAGACAAAAATGATTGCATAGGTAATCACCTCTCTCCCGTGCTCGATCCGGGGATCATCATATCCCAGAGGGAGCGATCTGACAAGCATTTCGAGCACCTTGATGCATAAGCCCTGTGCAGCATCCCATCCTCTTGGACGGATTGCGGGGATTCACCCTCAATCCGTTTCATATCGTTTCCCCATCAATCCACCGTGCCGCCAAGGTGGGCAACATCGCCAGAGGACCTTGTTGGCGGGTGCAATCTGGCAGGGAGCGCAGAAACTCCTGGCCGTATGCCTTGGTGAGGAGCCGTCGGTCCATGCACACGACAACCCCGCGATCGCGGCGTGAGCGGATCAACCGCCCGAACCCCTGGCGAAAGCGCAAGATGGCGTTCGGCAGGGAAAACCCATAGAAAGGATCCGCGTAGGCCTCACTGCGTGCTACGAAGATCGGATCGTCGGGCACGTCAAACGGTAGTCGGGTAATGACGACACAGCTCAAACGTTCGCCGGCCACATCAATGCCCTCCCAAAAGCTACGCGTGCCAAACAGAACACAACGTTCGGTGGTTTTGAAACGCTCTAACAAATGGACACGTGAACCGGCACCTTGTTCCAGCAACACGATCTCATCCTGTCCCAGCGCTTCGCGCAAAGCATTAGCCGTGTGGCGTAGCTGACTGTGAGAAGTGAATAGCACCAGCGTGCGACCACGGGTGGCTCGTACCAGGCTGAGCAGTGCTGTCTCCAACTTGCGCTGATATCCCGGCTGCCCCGGCTCGGGTATGTCGGTGGGTAAATAGAGCAGCGTGGAAGTGCGATAATCAAACGGCGAGGCCAATGCTATCCCGCTGACATCTTCAGCCCCCAGTCGCTCACGTAGATACTCGAAGCTCTCGCCAGTGCGCAACGTCGCCGAGGTCAGGATAACGGTCTTGTTTGCTTCAAACAGATGGCGGCGCACCAGATGTCCCACGTGCAACGGCGCTGCATGCAACGTGGGTGTCTGTTCCTGGTTGGAGAGCTCCAGCCAGGTCACATATGCACGATGGCTATCGCGCATTGCCTCTTCTTCCAAAATGGTGCGCAATTGAGCGCGGAAAACGTCCACGCGCGTGCGATAGCTAATCAGTTCCCGCTGGAGTTCCTCTCCAGCGCGCAATCCTACCTGGTCATCCCAGCGTGAAATCAACTGGGTCACGTTGTCCAAATACCCGATCAATCGATCCAGACAGTCGTTCAGCCCTCCCCATGCCCCTTCTACCCTGTCCCAAGCTGGCTGACGGCGCGTAGCAGGTGTCAGCCGCAATCGTCGCTCGTAAGACGTGTTATGGTTCACTGGCCCGTGGAGTTCTAAGAAGGTTTTCAAGGTGTCGAAAAGGGTATGAGCTGCGCCGCGCACATGAGCCACTGAATCGTGACATAGTGCGACGTGCTCTTGCAGCGCATTGATTTCTCCTGCCGGCAGATCCTGACGCACACGTGGGATGAGCCTCGCCAGGAAGCCATTGTAGCGCTGTGGCCCTGTCGGCTCGCTGATCTCGTCCAACAGGCGCTTCAGCGCGGCAAGACCGACGTGAAAGCTCATCTGACCGGTGACACTGTCCTCAAGGTGGTGTGCTTCATCGATGATGAGATAGTGATATTCCGGTAGCACACGGTTATCGGTTGCTACATCCGCGAACAGCAATGCGTGGTTGACCACCACGATGTGGGCACTCTCGGCTGCGCGACGCGCGCGCTGGAAAAAGCAATTCTCCCGACGACACTGTTCTGGCGTGCAGAGTTCTGCGTCGCTGCAGATATAGCTCCAAATCACGTTCTCTTCGGGAGTGGGCAGGAAGAGCTCCTGCTTGTCACCTGTGAGGGTGGTTTCCATCCACACCAGCACACGTGCCAACACACGCAGCGCTACCTCGTCGGTACCGGGAGATGAAACGCCGGGCAAACTGGCCTGGCGTGTCTCCAGTTCGGCACGCATCTGGCGCACCCGCCGTGGACAGACGTAATTATTACGCCCTTTCAACGCAACCGCCTTAAACTCGAATGGCAGAATGCGCTGCAACTCCGGGATGTCTTTGTTGAGCAGCTGATCCTGCAAATTGATCGTGTGAGTGGCGATCACAACGCGCTGGCCGTTTTGAGCCGCCCAGTGCACAGCTGGGAGTAGATAGGCTAGCGACTTGCCCAGACCAGTTCCTGCCTCGATCATCACTGCCTCGCCACGATTGAAAGCTTCCGTCACCCGACGCAGCATCGCGATCTGCTCCGGCCGGTATTCGTAATGGGACAGCCGACGGGCGAACAAACCGTCCCGGTCGAGCAATGTCACCAACGCTTCTACATCGAGAGGGCGGATTGTCTCAGCCGATTGGAGAGGCTCTTCGCGTTCAACAATGCCGCGTGATAAAGACAGCAAACTCCTTCCTCCGCCACCCGAAAGCATCCCCTTCGCCGCCAACTGTTGTCCCAGACTGGTGCTGAAAGTCGTGCGTGGTCGTATCTGCTCGAGATCGACAAAGACAGGCCGCAGTGACCAATTTGAGCGCTCCGCCACACGGCTCACCCCGCGAATGATGGAGGGATCCAGGCGGTGCGCTTGGTCGAGCAATGCAACAAAAAGGCAGTGCGCTGCACGTGCATCATCTAGGGCACGATGATGTGCTTCCAGTGCGATACCCAAAGATTGTGCCAGTTTTTCCAGGCTGTAACGCCCGGCGTGGGGTAATAGGATGCTGGCCAGTTCGAAAGTATCAATGGAAGGATTGTCGCGCAGCACCCCATAGCGGTTGAGAAACGCCAAGTCGAAGCTGATATTATGACCAACGACCGGACAAGTGCCGATGAAACGTTCCAGACGCGGCAAAACCTCCATAATCGAGGGCTGGTCACGCAACATCTCATCGCGAATGCCGGTCAATTCTTGAACTAGGTAAGGAATTCGACAGCCGGGGTTGATCAAGCTCGAGAATTCTCCCAGCACTTGTCTGCCGCGAAACTTGACCGCGCCAATCTCGATAATCGCATCGCGTTCTACACTGAGGCCAGTGGTTTCCAGATCCAGAGCGACGTAAACATGGGCCACGGGCTGATACCTTTCCAGCAAACGATAAACCACAGGTTAACAGTTGCTCATTATACATCATTGGAAAGTAACGAGAGAAAGATGTTCTTCGGAAAATTCGTCCCACACGCACCAAGGTTGAGATGTCTGCTGCGGGGGGCTATAATATCCGGAAAGGAACAAAGTTGCCGGCAATACTTGCACCACTTCAGTTCTCTTCAGAGCACGTGGCTGGCATCTGGAGTACCATCACAATGAACATTCTATGGCGTGCACTTTCCTTCTTACGCCCCTATTGGACGACGGCAACGGGCGCCGCGTTCAGTCTCCTGATGGTCACAGCAGCCAACCTGGCACTGCCGCAGATCATTCGCCGTATCATTGATGATGGCATCCAGGGCGGCCATCTCTCCACTGTACTGTGGGGGGCGTTGGTGCTGGTCGGCTTGGCCGCCATGCGCGGTGTGTTCAACTTTGCGCAGGGCTTCTGGTCAGAGAAAGCTTCGCAAAACGTCGCTTTTGATGTGCGCAATATGTTATACGACCAGATCCAGCGACTCAGCTTCAGCTACCACGATCGCGCCCAGACTGGCCAGCTGTTGACGCGTCTGACCAGCGACGTCGAGATGGTGCGTCAGTTCACCGGAATGGGGTTGTTTCAGTTCATCAATGCGCTCCTCATGCTATTCGGCAGTGCTGCACTGCTGCTGTGGATGAACTGGCAGTTGGCGCTGTTGACGCTGGCCACAGTGCCTGTCGTATTGGCCGTGCTGCTACGACTCATCAGTTTCATCCGTCCGCTGTTCGAGCAGGCACAGGCAAAGCTGGGTCGCCTCAATACCATCCTGCAGGAGAATCTAGCCGGCATCCGCGTGGTCAAGGCATTTACGCGGGAGGAGTTCGAACTGAACCGCTTTCGGGCAGCCAATCTGGAATACCTCAACCTGAACGTGCGTGCATTGCGTTTGTTCAGCAGCAGCTTCCCACTGCTCTTCTTCATCTTCAACCTGGGCACTGGTGGGATCGTGTGGATGGGTGGTGAGATGGTGATCAGCAAACAGCTCAGCTTGGGTGAATTGGCCGCTTTCATCACCTATCTCAACTACCTGATGTTCCCGCTGTTGATGGTCGGCATGTTGGGTGCTATGACGGCACGCGCCGCTGCCAGTGCGCGTCGTGTGTTCGAAATTCTGGACGCTCAACCCGAGGTGACCGAGCGGCCTGGCGCGATTGTCCTGCCACCTATCCGCGGACGCGTCGCCTTTGAAGATGTCAGCTTCCGCTACGCCGGCAGTGAGCACGACTCGCTCAGCCATGTCAGCTTTGTGGTTGAACCCGGACAGACAGTCGCCATCTTGGGTGCCACCGGCTCAGGCAAGAGCACTGTCATCAACCTGATCCCACGTTTCTACGACGTCACCGCCGGTCGAGTGACCATTGACGGCTACGATGTGCGCGATGTGACACTTAGCAGCCTGCGCTCGCAGATCGGCATCGTTTTGCAGGAGACGGTACTCTTTTCGGGCACTATCCGTGACAACATTGCCTACGGTCGGCCAGATTCCAGTGATGAGGAGGTGATTGCTGCAGCACGCGCTGCGCAAGCGCACGATTTTATCACAGCTTTGCCGGATGGCTATCAAACTGTTGTGGGCGAGCGCGGCATGGGGCTGAGCGGCGGACAACGTCAGCGCATCGCCATTGCACGCGCCCTCTTGCTCAATCCGCGCATTCTGATTCTGGACGACAGCACTTCAAGCGTGGATGCCGAGACCGAATACCAGATCCAGCAAGCTCTGGAACAGCTGATGCGTGGTCGCACCAGCTTCGTCATCGCGCAGCGCGTCAGCACGGTGCGCTCCGTCGATCTGATCCTGGTGTTCGACGCGGGGCGGCTGGTTGCCCGTGGCACGCATGAGCAACTGCTTGAGGAAAGCGAGATCTACGCTGCCATCGTGCATTCGCAGCTGCTATGAGGTCAAGGTAGAGGACTATGGGACCCAGAGGTGGCTTTCGACGATTAGTAGAAATCGAAGAAGAACGCGCGGCTGACCAGCGCGCGGTGGCACTGCGCCTGATGCGTTTTCTCACGCCTTATTGGCCACAGTTGGTACTGGCCTGTGTGCTGGTGATAACCAACGCGGTCACTTTTTCGTTGGCGCCCTACCTGATCGGGCGCGCCATCGACGAGTTCATCGCTGCCGGTGACCGCGCTGGCTTGGTGCGCATTGTGTTGCTGTTGCTGGTCACTTACCTGGTCGGCATGGGGAGCATGAGCGGACAGATGTACGTCATGGGCTGGACAGGACAACACGTCCTAGCGCACATGCGGGAGCAGATTTGCGCCAAGATCCAGACGTTGGGACTGCGCTACTTCGATCGGCACGACGCCGGCGACTTGATGAGCCGCCTCACCAACGACGTCGATGTGCTGAACCAGCTGCTCACCAACGGTCTGGCGCAAATGGTGGGCGGGTTGTTGCAGATGCTGGCCATCGTGATTGCCATGCTGATGCTCAACTGGCAACTGGCACTGGCGAGCTTCACGGTCATCCCAGCGATGTTGCTCATCATCAATGGGTTGGCGCGACGCGCTCGCTCCGCCTTTCGTAAGGCACGCACCACCATTGGCGATGTGAGCGCCGAATTGGAGGAGAATATCGCCGCAGTGCGTGTGGCACAAGCCTATGGCCGTGAGGAGATCAATCGCCAACGCTTCGCCGAAATCAATGCCGCCAACCGCGATGCTAATGTCAGTGCTGTGGGAATCACCGCGGCTTTCGCGCCGGCGATGGATGTGCTGAGTTCTATCGCTGTCGCCATTGTCACCGGTATGGGCGGCACGTTAGTCATCTCGGGTGCCACCAGCGTTGGCATTGTGATCTCGTTCCTGCGCTACGTGCAGCTCTTCTTCCACCCGGTACAGCAGATTAGCACAGTGTATGCATTGCTGCAGGCGGCACTGGCCGCCAGTGAACGCGTTTTTGACCTGCTCGACGAGCCACCCGAGCTGGTCGACGCGCCTGACGCCGTCCCCATGCCACCCATCCGAGGTGAGGTGGTGTTCGAGCATGTGGACTTCGCTTACGATACCGCACCCCAGGATGGTCGCGAGCGCGAACCGGTCTTGCGCGACATTAACCTGATCGCACGTCCAGGCGAGACGGTCGCCATCGTCGGAGCAACTGGTGCGGGCAAGACCACGCTGGTCAACCTGGTGGCACGTTTCTACGACGTCACCGCCGGGCGTATTTTGATCGACGGACTGGACATTCGCAAGGTGACCGTTGCCAGCTTGCGGCGCCAGCTGGGCATCGTGCCGCAGGATAGCTTTCTCTTCTCTGGAACAGTAGCTGACAACATCCGCTACGGCCGGCTGGATGCCAGTGACGAGGAGGTGATTGCTGCAGCCCAATTGATCGGTGCCCATGAGTTTATCATGCGCCTGCCGGCAGGCTATCAGACTGAGATCGGCGAGCGAGGTGGGACACTCAGCCAGGGACAGCGCCAGCTGATCGCACTAACACGCGCTGTACTGGCTGATCCACGCATTCTCATCCTCGATGAGGCGACTGCCAGCATCGACACTCGTACCGAGCGTGCCATCCAACAAGCGCTGGAAATCCTCTTCCGCGGACGCACCAGCTTTGTGGTCGCTCATCGACTGAGCACAGTGCGCAACGCGGACCGCATTTATGTGCTCGATGCCGGACGCATCGTGGAACATGGGCGTCACGACGAACTGTTGGCGCGCGGTGGTCTCTACGCCCAGTTGTATGCGCGCCAGTTCCGTGACCTGGCGCCTGTCAAAGTGCACGCAAGCGCAACAAGCATATGATGACCATCCTGGAAGCACGTCGGGTGACCAAGCAGTACCGCATGGGCGAGGTCACGGTGCACGCCCTCAGCGGGGTGGATTTCACCGTGGCCAAGGGAGAATTCGTCGCCATCATGGGTCCATCGGGCAGCGGTAAGAGCACACTGTTGCACCTGCTGGGCGGCTTGGACAGCGTTAGTGATGGTGAAATCACCCTAGCAGGCCATCGGCTGACCCAACTGAATGACAACCAAGTGACGTTGGTACGACGACGCAACATTGGTTTTATCTTTCAGTTCTTCAACCTACTGCCGATGCTCACCGCCGAGGAGAATGTTGCCCTGCCCCTGCTGATCGATGGTCAAAATCTCAATGCGCATCGAGAACACATTGACCACTTGTTACAATTGGTTGGCCTGGCGGACAGACGTCATCATAAGCCTGACCAGCTGTCTGGAGGTGAACAACAGCGTGTTGCCATCGCGCGCGCACTTGTCACCAATCCGGCCATCGTGTTGGCCGACGAGCCAACTGGTAACCTGGACAGCAAAACGGGTGAGGAGATTTTGCGCTTGTTACGTCGATCGTGCGATGAGCTACACCAGACCATTGTGATGGTGACACACGATGCGCGTGCAGCCAGCTTCGCCGACCGGGTGGTGTTCCTGATGGACGGTCGAGTGGTGGGACAGCTGCGCACCACGGGTGACCGCAGTGCAGACATTCGCGCTATCCAGCGCTATCTACGTGAGTCAGAAGAACGTGCGGTGCTTGCACCTGAGCCGCAACATCCCTGAGCACCCAGTATAGCCTATGGCCAGTACGCTCTCCTCCTTCCATGCCCTCGCATTGCGCAATCTGAGCAGCCGTCCTGTTCGCACTTCGCTCACTGCGCTGGGGATTATGTTAGGCGTCGCAGTTGTGCTGGCTGTGTCCATCATCAATGATGGTACACTGGCTTCGATCCATCACATCTTCGACGAAGCTGCTGGACGCGCCGATTTGATGATCACCAACAGCGGAGTGATCGGTGAACCGTTCACCGACGAGATACTCTCACGAATACGGCGTCTGCCTGGGGTACAGCTTGCCCTGCCTGTGGTGAGTGGTCGCACTCTGTTGGCCTCTGAAGCGGATAAATGGGGACTGGAGGTCAGCGTGGGGGGCACACACACGGCCAATGACCTGCTCATCTTTGGCATCGATCCTGCTCACGATCGCCAGGTGCGCGACTATGAATTGGTGGCGGGTAGATTCTTGCCTGCCGAGATCGACTCTTATTCTGTCTTGCTGGTCGATGAGTACGCCGAAGATAAGAAATTGTCACTCGGCAAGGACATTGCAGTGCTATCGGCAACAGGTCAGGAAAAGCTGCGCGTGGTTGGGTTGATTGCTAAGTCCGGTCCAGGGCTGCAGAACAATGGCGCGGTAGCGATTATGCCCCTCAAGACGGCTCAGTCCTTGCTGGATATGCACGGCGAACTGACCCAGATCGACGTGCTGGCCAATCCGGATATCGCGGCATCTCCGCGGAAGCTGGAGGCGCTAAAGGAGGATCTGGCGAGTGCGCTAGGCCATGGCTATCAAGTGCTATATCCAGCGGCACGGGGGCAGATCGTCGCCCGTATGTTAGCCTCGTATCAGACTGGTCTGAGCTTCTTCAGCGCGGTCGCTTTGTTCGTAGGTGCCTTTCTCATCTACAACACATTCACGATGACCATCGTCGAGCGCACGCGCGCCATTGGCATGCTACGTCTAGTGGGTGCGACGCAGAGGCAGATCGTGATGCTGGTGCTGATCGAAGCAGCGGTGTTAGGCATCCTGGGATCGCTCGCAGGCACCGGATTTGGCATCCTCTTAGCACAGGGCCTGAGCCGCTCCGTGGCAACGGTCACCAACACCGAAATCAGAGCATTGCGTATCCCTTTAGATGGGGTTGTCTGGTCGCTGTTGACCGGTTTGGGAGTGACGTTGATTTCGGCATTGTTGCCTGCCTGGCGTGCACGCAGCATATCGCCGCTGGAAGCATTGCGCAGCTATGCGCGACCACTCGGTGCACCGTTGGGCCGCACTGGCTGGCTATGGGGCTGCTTGCTCATTCTGCTTGCCTATCTGGCACTTTATCGTATCCCTTTCCGTCCTGAGGTGCAGGTGCCCATCGGCATGGTCAGTGTATTTGTTCTGTTGCTGGGCGCGACGCTGGTGGTGCCGATCACCATAGGGCCTGCTGAACGCACATTACGTCCGGCTATGCGTATCCTTTATGGCGGTGCAGGTCAGCTGGGTGCCGCCAATATGCGACGCGCTTGGGCGCGCACTGCACTCACCGTGGGCACCCTGATGGTCGGTATTGCGATGATCATCGGCATTCAAACGATGACCCACAGCTTTGAGCTGGACATCAACCATTGGGTGCAAACCGCCATTGGCGGTGACCTCTATGTGCGTTCTCCGTTGCCGATGCGCGAAGAGTTTGGCACGCGCCTGCTGTCCGATCCGGCTGTGGCGGAGGTCAGTCCGATCACATACCAGCAAGTGCAACGAGCACGTCAGGGAAACTCCGATAGTTTCTCGAACACCATCCTGTTTGTTGGTATTGATCCACAGACATATGGCCGCATCGCTTCCTTTGTCTTCGAGGATTCAAGCCAGGATACCGCACAGGCATTAAAGGAGCTCGCTCAAGGGGGACGGCTGCTTATCTCGGTGACCGTGGCTGACCGATACGCGCTTCAAACGGGGGATACCTTAGCTCTTGAGACACGTCGTGGAGTGGTACAATTCCAAGTAGTGGGTGTGGTAGTCGATTTCTCCAGCCAGGGTTATGTAGTGACGGGCAGTCGTGCCGACCTAGCACGTTACTTCGGAGAGCGCACTGTGGATCAGTTTATCGTCCGCCTTAAGCCGGGATACGATCCACGTGTGGAGGCAAAGCGTCTGGAAGATCACTATGGCAAGAGCCGACACATCGCCGTCGAAACAGCGGCCGACTTCCGTGCCAAAGTCACTCGCTTGGCCGCCCAAGCATTCGCTTTGTTTGACGTGCTGGGCCTGACCGGGGTGGTCATTGCCGCATTAGGCGTGGTCAACACCTTGTTGATGAACGTCTTCGAACGTCAGCGCGAAATCGGCGGATTACGCAGCCTGGGTATGACACGCGGTCAGGTAGCGCGCATGATCTTGGCAGAGAGTGGTGCTATGGGCATTATCGGTGGAGTGTTCGGCATGTTTTTTGGGCTCTTTTTGGCACGTGTCTTCCTACTGGGTGTACAGGAGATTGGCGGCTACACTGTCCGCTATCACCTGCTGCCCCAAGCTTTAGGGGTCGGTTGGGCCATTGCCCTGATCGTCTCGCAGCTGGCGGCGCTCTATCCTGCTCAGAAGGCGGCGCACGTGCGCATTGTAGAGGCAATTCAGCATGAATGACGCGTCAGTGCTCGTGGCTGCTGTGGTACTTGCTGCTGGTGGTGCCACGCGCTTCGGCAAGTTGAAGCAATTGTTGCCCTGGGAAGGCGGCACGTTGTTGACCCGGGTGGTGGACACAGCGTTGGCTTCCTCTGCCAGACCCGTCGTGGTGGTGCTGGGAGCACAGGCGGAAGCGTGTCGTGTCGCGCTGGGCGAGCGACCCGTCCAAGTGGTGATCAACCCGGCGTGGGCGGAGGGACAGAGCACCTCAGTGCAGGCGGCACTGGTGACGTTGCCACCCCACGTCGATGCTGCCTTGTTTCTGCTGGCCGATCAACCTGCTGTGCAGAGCGACACGCTCGAGCAGCTGATCGCACGCTACCGTGCCACACGAGCGCCATTGGTGTGGCCTGAATGGCACGGTCAGCGCGGCAACCCGGTGCTCTTCGACCGTCGTCTCTTCCCAGAACTGAGGGCTTTGCACGGTGATGTGGGTGGCCGTGTTGTGCTGCAGGCACACGCTGCCGAGGCAGAGCGGGTGCCAGTGTCTGATGCTGGTATCCTGATCGACATTGATACGCCAGACGATTATGACAAGGTCAGGCAAAAAACATAAGGGCGCGTCGCGACGCGCCCTTATATGCTCACCCTAACGATGAAGCGCTATGGTCTAACCCAGCTGGGGTTCCAGCAGACCGTAGTTGCCATCCCGTCGGCGGTAGAGGACCTTGAGCATCCCATGGTTGGGATTGTAAAATATGAAGAAATCGTGGCCTAGCAATTCCATCTGCTCGATGGCTTCCTCTTCGGTCATGGGTGATACGAAGAAACGTTTGACACGCACAATGCGTCGTTCCTGCTCCTCGGCCAGTTCTTCCAACACTTCCTCAGCCAGTGGAGGCATCTCAGAATCGGCGCGTCCTGGACCTTGCCCCTGCCAGCGGTTCAGACGCTTGCCCTTGTAGCGCGCAATCTGACGATACATCTTCTCGAGAACCGCATCAACCGCCACGGACATCTCATCGGCACGTTCCTCAGCGCGCAAGATAATTCCGTTGCTGCGTACCGTCATCTGCGCGACCTGACGGTCCTGACTGCTGCGCGTCTTCTGCACCGACAGATCGATGCGCACTTCGGTAATGTCGGGCAGATAGCGATCCAACTTGCTGGCACGCTTCTCGATGTAAGCGCGCAGGGCATCAGGAATCTCCATATTTCTGCTCTTAAGCACAACTGGTACCGCCATACCCCTAACCCTCCTTTTATTTCGTCATCGCTCGTTTCACTGACTGCACCTGTATCTCATAGGGGCAGTCAAAGATCAGATGCCGGCGCCGCGCGTGCCAGGGTGAATCCCCAAACGCTGATGGCGCCGGCTCTCTTCAAGGCAATCGCACATGCTTCGAGGGTGGCTACGGTGGTGCATACATCATCAATCAGGAGCACACGTTGCCCTTGCACTCCTTGCTTGCCACGTGGGGGCTCATAGGCGAAAGCCCCAGCCACATTGGCACGTCGCTCCACGGCACCTAGTCCGACTTGTGCCTTTGTCGCACGCACGCGTCGCAGCGTCCCGCTCATTTCCAGTAAACCTACCAGGCGAGCGAATTCGCGCCCCAGTAGGTATGATTGATTATACCCTCTTTCGCGCTGACGAGCAACATGCAACGGCACCGCCGTCCAGACATCTACTGGCAAAGGTGCGGCTTGCCAACACTGTGCCATTAGCTGGGCTAATGGCGTCGCCAGAACGGTATAACCGGCATATTTGAGCTGGTGCACTGCCTGACGTGCCCCGCCTTCGAATAGCACGGCCGAACGCACCCCGTCAATTTCGGGTGGATCCTGGGTGCATGAATCACACAGGGAGGCGTTCTTGACCACAAGGGGAGAACCACATCGTCGGCACACTCTCTGGTCCAGGCGGGGGAATCGTTCCAGACATGCGTCGCACAGCCATGCACCGGCGGATCGACAAATGACGCAATGCGGGGGGAATACCAAATTCAGCAGCCCGTGACCGGCTTGATGGAGAAGTGTGCGCCAGCTCCACATTTACAATCGTACATACCAAGCTTAATCAGGAAGGCGACGACTTGCGTCTATGCACCAATCTTTCTCCCCAAGTTCTAAAGGGGGCGTATATCCGTACACAGAGTAGGTGGCTACTGCTCGCAACCCCAACCGTCGTGTCCCCCGTCAAAACGATAGGGATCCGGATTGCACACCACCACAAAGTTGCGGTAGGGAATATCAGCACAATCCAGATCAGGGGTAGGCATAGGCGGTGGTGGCGGCAGACATAATGTCGGATAACATGGATCACAGTTCTGAGGGGTTGGGGTGACTGCGGCAGATGCATTGCCACCTGAACCTTGCAGAGCGGCGAGTATATTGCTGAAAATGTTCCCGATGGATGGCCCCAGGATCACCAGTGTACCGAGAACCACAACCCCGACGAACGCGAGGATAAGTGCATATTCAACGAGGCCTTGGCCCCCTGAATGAGCGCGAATGTGTCGTCTCATAGTGCATTTCCCTCTTGACATATCAGGAAAATTGTGATTAAATTAAAGTGAGCCCGTCGTAGGAAATGCTCCTATGCTCGTAGCGGAGATGCCGAGGTAGCGGCCGGCCGGGCTCAACGGGCCAGCGGGAGCTGGCCCTATTTTTATGCCACCAACATCCATCTCTGCTTGAGCTGCCACTTCCCTTGAGCATCTTGCCTCCAAAAGTAATCGAACCGTGCCGGAAAAGCGCGTAGTAGTTTGTGATAAGCACTTCCCTTCTCGCCCGGCAGGTTGGCCAGGCTCAGAGTCACGGTCACATACCGATACGGCTCAGTGGGATGCAGCACAGCACATACTTGGCGATAATGCCCCACCGAGCTGCGATAAGGCAATTGACGGCACACAATCTGCGGGGTCTGAATAGCTGCCTTGATGAGAGTTTGCGTTTCGACTAACCATCCTGCCAAGTGGGGGCTATACAACGCTAACCTTTTGAGCGTTTCTTCCAGGTTGACCACCGGTGCACTACGCGCATACCAGTGTCCTGCATCAGAAGGAGGATACATGTGGCGTAGATCGGCGGAATAGATCTCCCTTGCCATGGCAGATGGAACATTTTGTCTCCACCCGATGGCAAGCCATGGCAGTAGCACTGCTTGTCCTATTAAAAATTGTCGTCGTGTGATCTGGTGTACATGGAATTCACGGTTCACAGCTTCCCCTCCTTATCGCGAGCAGAACTTTAGCATTCCGGCCCTTGAGTGCGCTGTCCCCAATCTTCCGGTTGGAGGATAGATCATCGGCTACTTTGATCGAACATCCCCCTGGAGCGATCCACGCTATGTAACGCCATGTAGCGCGAACGCCCGTAGACTGGGATCAGTCTGCCCTCTGTACCAGTTCGTAGTCTGAGTCCTCTCCAACAGCGACCTGGTCATATCAGTATTCTTTGTTACACTGAGCCAGTTTGTGGGATTACATGCCGCCCAGCAATCCGGACTCCTTAACAACCAATGTCGCCGGCCCCAGCAGTACGACATAAATGGCCGGGAAGATTAAGAAGACCAGGGGGAACAGCATCTTGACCGGAGCTTGGTGGGCCTTTTCCTCAGCACGCTGACGGCGTCTGATACGCATCTGCTCAGACTGAATGCGCATCACCTTGGCCATGCTGACCCCCAGCTGGTCCGCCTGGATGATCGCCGCCACAAAGCTGGTGATATCGGGCACGCCAGTCGTGCGGTCCATCTCACGCAATGCCTCACGCCGCGGTTTGCCCAGACGAATCTCCTGGATCACACGGCCAAACGCGCGACTCAGCTCATTATCCCACTTCTCGGCCACTTTAGCCATTGCCGCATCAAAGCCCAAGCCGGCCTCGACGCAGATGGTCAACAGGTCCAGGGCATCCGGCATTGCTTTGATGATCTCCTGCTGGCGACGACGGATTTTGCTGCTCAACCACATGCCCGGAAGCAGATATCCCAGCAACGCACCCAGGAATATGCTGCCCAGCCGATAGAGCATCGGCTGGCCCGCAACACTGAGCAATAAGAAGAAGAACACAGCCAAGAGCAAAGCGGCACCGGTGCGCAGACCCAGGAACTCGGTCACCCCCCAATTGTGGGGACGTCCTGCCAGCTCCAGGTTATGCGCCGTCGCTTCGATGGTATGTGCCGGGGTAAAGCGAGTTACGAATTGTGCCAACCCACGCAATATTGGGCGTATGATACGCTCGCTAAAGGGTTGGGAGAGTTCGATATCTTCCAACGTCAGTGGAGTTGTCCGGCTGGCGAACTCCTCTAAGCGCAGAGCGACCTGGTCGCCCCCGCGCGATGAGGTTGCCACACCCACATAGATCAACACCACGGTCATAAACAACATTCCAGCGGCTACCAAAATGATCGGCAACGGCATCGTCCAACCTCCTATCCCACCCTATGACCCTACAAACACGCTCATACCTCGATATTGACGATCTTCTGAATGGCGAAGAAACCGGCAGCCATCATCACACCCGCCACCGCCATCATCGCGATGCCACATGTATCCTGGAACATACGCCCCATATAGGTCGGATTCATCGCAAATAGGATCAAGCCCAAGCCAATCGGCAAGAATGAGATGACATAGCCCGAGATCATCTGCTGGGAAGTCAACACACGGATTTCACCCTTGATGCGCACACGCTCACGGATGGTGTAGCTAATGGTTTCCAAAATCTCCGCCAAATTACCTCCCACCTCATGCTGCACGTTGATCGCGGTAATCATTAGATCGAGATCATCCGAGGGAATACGGCGCAGCATATTGTTCATAGCGCGTTCCGTCGAAAGTCCCAACCCGATTTCACGCACGACACGTTGGAATTCTTCGGAGATCGGCGGCGGCATCTCGTTGGCCACAGCGTCCATAGCTTGCAGCAGGCTATAGCCCGACCGCAGACCATTCGCCAAGAGGTTAATCGCATCGCCTAACTGGTTATTAAAATCCTTGAGACGCTTCCGCTGACGCATTTTGACATAGAAACCTGGGAGGAAGTAACCGGCCACCAATCCTCCCAGCGTGAGGAACATGTTCTGATGCATAATCAGATAGAACAACAAGCCCATGCCCAGCACACTGACCACCTGGAGGATGATATATTCGCCCACTGTTAGCTTGAGGTTAGCGCGTGCTAAATTGGTAGCAATGTTGCGGGCAAAGCTCTTCTCCGCTACTGCCTTGTTGATGGTCTGGGTCAGGCGCGAAGGTTGACGCTCGTCTGGTCTCTCTGATTCAGAGATCTGACGAGCGACAAATTGGTCCAATCGACTCTCCAGGTCTTCCTCCCCCCGGCCAATTACGCGTGCCAGCACGATAAAGAGCCCTATCACCACCAAAAATGCTAGCGATGCCACTACGACTGCTGTCACCATAAGCAGATCACCTCCTCACCAATCCCGATCAACGCATTCTTGCTCCGATAGGAACCCCGAAGATATGTGGTGGCAGATGGATGTTAGCGGCTTCGATCTTCTCGATAAACTTAGGACGGATGCCGGTCGGCTTAAGCCGCCCGATGACCCGACCGTTCTCAATACCTTGTTGCTCGAACTGGAAGATATCGGACAGGACAATCACATCGCCTTCCATACCCTGCACTTCGGTGATCTGCACCACCTTGCGCGAGCCATCACGCATCCGTTCCTGATGGATGATCAAATCGACCGCCGAGGCAATCTGCTCTCGAATGGCACGCACCGGCAAATCCATTCCTGCCATCAGACACATGGTTTCCAGACGAGCCAGTGCATCACGCGGGCTATTGGCGTGCAGCGTGGTCAAGCTGCCATCGTGGCCAGTGTTCATCGCCTGCAGCATGTCCAGCGCCTCGCCGCCGCGACACTCGCCCACGACGATACGGTCGGGGCGCATGCGCAGTGAGTTGATCACCAGATCGCGGATGGTCACCTCACCCTTGCCTTCGATGTTAGGTGGACGCGACTCCAGCGTGACCACGTGTTCCTGGCGCAGCTGCAACTCGGCTGCATTTTCGATGGTGATGATACGTTCATCCCCCGGGATGAAACCGGATAGGATGTTTAAGAGAGTGGTCTTACCAGAACCGGTACCACCTGACACGATGATGTTCAGACGAGCAACCACACAAGCCTTTAGAAACTCAATTGCCTCCGGCGTGATGCTGCCGAAACGGATCAAATCTTCCACGGTGAGCGGCTTGCGAGAGAATTTACGAATGGTGAGCGTAGGACCATTAAGCGCCAAGGGCGGGATGATCGCATTGACGCGCGAACCATCTGGCAAGCGCGCGTCCACCATCGGGGAGCTCTCGTCAATGCGCCGTCCTAGGGGTGAGACAATGCGATCGATAATCCGCATCAGATGCTCTTCGCTCTCGAAGGCGACGTTGACAGGCTCGATCTTGCCATTGCGCTCGATGAAGATCTTGCTCGGCCCGTTTACCATGATTTCCGTGATCGTGTCGTCGCGGAGCAAGGGCTCGAGTGGACCATATCCCAATATCTCGGCCACGATCTGCTCAAAGAGTCGCTGGCGTTCAGCGCGACTCAGAACCAGGCCTTCCTGCATCAGATACTGATCGTACATGGTCTCGATCGTACGGCGCACCTCTTCGGTGCGTGAAAGGTCCATCGAGGGATCGAGCTCAGAGATCAGCCTATCCTGGATGCGCTCTTTAAGTTCTGTGAAGGTGTCGCGCTGTGTGGGAAACGTGGCTCGGCGTATGCGCACTTCCTGCAGCCGTGCCGGGGCATCGTTCATCGGCCGGCCTCTTTCAATGCGATTCAAGAGCGACATCTTTCATCACCTCCTTAATAATCTGACGCACTAATCCACGACGCTATCGCACTATCAGAGAGACAGACGACCTGTGCTCAACTTGGCCGGCACAGCGACGGTGGTCTCTTCTTTCTCCGCGAGCACGTTGGCAATATACTGTGCCAGCGATGCAGTTGCTTGCGCCAGCTTGGTCGTGCGGGCGCTTCCCACCATATAAGGCACCCCATGATTCGCTGCTAACGTAGCTGTGCGCTCATCCAGCGGTAGCTGCGCCACAATGGGATGCTTGATGCTCGCCTGGATGTCCTCAGCTCGGATACCGCTGTGCGGGTCGCTCTTGTTCAAGATTAATATCGTCTTGCTGGACGGATACTCCAACGCATCCGCCACCTCGAAGAAAAGCTTGGCATCCTTGATAGACGGAATGTCTGGCGTCGTGACCAACACAATGCGATCAGCTAAATCCAACGTCGTCAGCGTGATGTCATTGATGATGCTGTTGGTATCCACCACCACGTAAGACATCAAATTGCGCAAGCCCGTCAACACCCTCTCGATCAGAGGAGGAGTCACTTGGTCGGCCAGCTCAGGACGCGGTGGCGCCAACAACGCTTTTACCCCAGAGCCGTGGGGCACCAGCACCGTCTCCAACATTTCCCCGTCCAGCTCGTTGACATGCGGCACCAGATCTACGATGCTTCGGCTTGCCTGCAAGTTGAGCAGCACGGCAACATCGCCGAACTGAAGCGAGGCATCCACCAAGGCCACTTTGTTACCTTGTTTTTGCTGTGCCAGGGCAACGGCCAGGTTGATAGCCAGCGTACTGCAGCCAGTGCCTCCCTTGGGGCTAAACACGGTAAGAATGCGCCCCGCGGACGTCCCGGTGCCGTCCCTGCCGGGTGCAGATGACCCAGGGGCCGCCGGCTCAGAAGATATCTTGGGACGACGTGTCAGACCCAGCTGGTGGATGCGACGGATGGCTGCCACCAGATCCTCACTGGTGAACGGTTTGATAAGAAACTCGCGTGCTCCTGCCTGCATCGAGCGGCGCAGGTAGTCAGTCTCTCCCTGCACGGACATCATAATGACCTGGACCCAAGGCAGCTGCTGTGTGATCATCTCGGTGGCTGTAATACCATCGATGCCCGGCATATTGATGTCCATCAGGATGACGTCGGGCTTCAGTTGGGCTGCCATCGCGACGCTTTCCTCTCCGCTGGTCGCTGCTCCCACGACCTCAATGTCAGGTTCAAAGAAGAGCAGCTTGCGCAGATTCTCGCGCGTTTCGGGAATATCATCCACGATCAGCACACGAATCTTTTCCGTCTTACCCGTCGCCTCAGCCATCTATTTTCACCTTACTCAAAGGTTCTCTTTTCTGATACCTCCATCCCGTAAATCGTCAGAGACCCACCGCATTTAGGTCATAACCCTGTTATCCGAAACAGTTTCTATCCCCCGTTATTGTCCCATCGGTTGAGGTGTGGCGATGGGTTGAGCAGGTTGCATATATGCCTCGCGCTCGAACCCGTACTCCAGTTTGGGTGGCACGGAGATTTGGAAGCGCGCTAACATATACTGGAGTGTGACGGCCTCCGGCTGATGTCGTGCATTTTCATCGCCCGAAGCGCGCAGCGCCAGTTCCATATGCATCTCCGATTTGCGTGCCCAAAGCAACACCAGTGCATCCTGAGGATCAACCGCCAGCGTGATAATGCGCGGCGGGGGCGGTGGCTGCGGCTGAGCACCCTCACCTGTCGCACCGCCTGGAGGGGTCGGCGTCGGCACCTCGATCCAAGGGCCCACGCGGAGCACTTTGGCCGCCTGCACCGTCAGCTGCGCGACACGGCGCGGGCGTTGCTCTTCGCGCGGATAGACGATCGCACCTGAGATCTCCGGCGGCAGTCCTGGCGGACGCTCAAAACGCCCCTCTTCGGTTCGCTCCATCAGGTTGAAGGACGTTTCACCTGTCTCTTTATCCACCCGGGATGTGAAGAATTGAACGTAGTTGGGGCGTTTGGTCTGGAACTCCGGATCCAGGTCGATGAAAGATGCCATAATAAGCACATCAACATAGTCTCCCGGTTGGATGGCATAGGCAACGCTCGATTGCTCATCGATCGGGAATGCCACGGCCACGCGACCAGGAGGCACTTGTAGAGCTGCCTGGCCGGCGGCACCTTTCTCAGCCAGCATGCTGCGCAGGATGGGCATCCCTTGGACGATGTCGGTAGCAGCTACGCGTCCAATCGTCTCGGCAGCATCGCCAATGACATCCGGCGGCACGTTGGTCGTCGGCCAGTCCCGCAGTCCCAACGTACCTTCGACAAACTCTCCACCGCGCTTAATCGGTTGCAAGGCCACCCACACTTTCTGGGTCGGCACACCGGTGGGTTGTGCCTCCGGCGCGCCAGGCGGTGGTGGGGGTGGCGGGGGTTGTTGTTGCATCATGGTCATTAGAATAATAACCGCCGCACCGATGGCTAAGATCAAACCAAGGACAATCAAAAGACCGCCGCGTCGCATGGGACTACCCCCCTCTCTTGGTGGACAGAAAATTGATAGTTGGCGAGTTTACCATAATGATATCACAGTCCAACGAAAAAATCAAGGAGTCCCTTCGTCCGAACATCACGCGTCGGTCGTATGCCGGGAGATTGGCATCCATTTGTCCCATTCTCCGCACCCACACAAGCCCTCACTTGATCAATCGCACGTAGATGTTCGCCAAAATCTGATCGAAAATGTTATCCAGATCCTTGGGTGAGGGTGCGAAATAATAGGTACCCTGGGTCTCATCAGCCACTGCTTGCAGGAGCTCGGGAATAACGCCATTGCCCAAACCGATGGTGTAAATCACCGTGCCCGTCTGACGGGCTTTGTGTGCATAGTATATCACGCAGTCGAAGTCGGGATCGTTGTTGTAGGGCCACAAGCTGGGGTCGTCGTCGCATGCGCCGCCCGGGTTGTCATTGGGTGAACCATCGGTCAAAAGGATCATCACCCGCTTGGCGGCACCGCCACGCCCACAAGCCGAATTGGCACTGCCATCACAGTTGTTATTCCAGCCCGACAGGCCGTCCACATTAAGTCCCAACACTCCCAGGCCGTAGCGCATCGCGTCGGCGATGTCGGTGCCCCCATTGGCCGTCTGCTCCTCAATGGCACGCAAGACGTGCGTGTAGCTGATGGGCGGATTTTGCACCAATGGATCGTAACAGGTCCGGCCGTAACGGCGGATGCACGATAACTCGGTGCGCAATGGCGTGTCGTTGTTGAAGGCGACGAAGCCCACCTGATCAAACTGCGGATCGAGTTTCTGCACAAAGCGCTTGACCGCCTCCTGCGAGGTGCGCAGCGGCTCAAAGTCGCCGAACAAGTCATCAGCCAAACGATTGGTGCGCGCTGTGACCAGGTAATAAGGCGTTGTGCAATCTTCCGGGTTGACCGTCAGCCCGAAGATAGGGTTGCAAGGATCACACGCCCCTGCCCGCGCCGAGCCGACCGTGGCCGGCCGACCGCGGCCTGAGTCATACATGAGCGGCTCGATCTGACTGTAATCGGTTCGGCTGTCGCTGGTGATCACAATCTTGTCAATCTCGTAGCCTGGGCTGCCTGCCCAAATCCTCAACGTGTGCAATGAGCCAGAAATCACGCTAAAGGAGCCGATACGGATCCAGCTCCAGCTGCCAGAACAACTAGAGGATCCAGCATAGTCATACGTGGTGTTGCAGGAATTTGCCGCGCTATTCTCCACCGGTAGATTGCTGTCTACTGCCCAGTAGATTTTGCTGGGGTCGCGATAGTATTGACCATTCACCAGATTCACCCAGAAGGACTGGCTACCCCCGCCCTGCGCGCGCAACCAGATATAGGCAGTGCCGGACCAGCTCACGCGGAAGTCATACTCCAACCGTGGCGACACCCCACGCTGAGCGTCCTGCAGGGTGTAGAAGCGTCCAAACAAGGGTGCTGGCGGTGAAGCCTGGCCATAAGTCCAGTAAGGGTTATGCGCCACATGCGCGGAGCGAACACCATCCACGCTGGAGCTGCGGCCAGAGCCGGTGACGCCGCGCTGCAGCGCCCAGTAACCGACGCCTGTCTGGCGTGTCTCCTGATAGTAACTTGAGTCGTTGCGCGAATAGAGCTCCGCTTCGATGATCACATAGCGGCGCCCGTAGCTGTCGACATAGTCTTCTGGTGTGCTGCTGCACAGATTGCGGCTCATCACCAAAGTGTAGGAGATGGGATTGTACACTCCATTTTGGGGGAACGGATAATTGGTGACGTCGTTGGTAGTCTCCTGCCAGCACTGGTAGCAAATCGTATCTCCTTGCATTGAGCCGGAACGGTCGAAAACGACCACGATGTCCAAATTGGTGATGTTTTGGGCAACTGCGGTATCCTGTGCTGGCACGGAACGATAACCGAAGAATTGCATAAAGTTCATTGGCACGTTGACGGTGCCAGTAATCGCGATTTTGCTGGAGGTGCCGGTGGCTGTTCTGCTCCCGAAGCGCCCACAATCAGTGGTCTGGCGCGGTTGCGACTGGAAGGAATAGGTATCCAATAGGAAAGTGGCACGCGGCGGATTCACCGTGGCGGTGATGTATTCATAGGGAGTTTCACGATTGCGCAGCGTGGTGATTTGCGCTGTCGGGCTGTCACGTGTGCATCCCAACACCATAACGTTCACATCCTGACCAATATTATAACCATTCATACGCAGGTATTCGATCGCACGTCCCATTGCCTGTTCTTCATCCGGGAGCTCCAACACGCCGGCCAATGTCGCTGCGTCCACGGCACGTTTCATATGGATGCGCTCGATGTACAACAGCCCCAGGTCAAGCGCCAGTCCCAGCAGCGCCAAAAGTCCCATGAAGATGATCGCCAGCAAGACAAGGCTCTGGCCAGACTGCGCTGAGGACCGCCATGTAGAGAGTTGTACCGCCTGATTGTCTACCTGGTCAGCCATTCTATATCATCCGCTCCGAACTCAAGGTGCAATGTCTCTTCCGTTTCAGCGATGCCCTGTGATCACCACATCATCCACGTAGAAGTAATCGTTGTTTGAGTCGATCTGAGTCCAGAAGTGCACCTGAAAGTCACTCACCATCGCAAAGCCTGAAAGGTCGATGTCTGCCAATCGGTAAGTGTCGTCGGCCTGGGTGTTATTCACCTCGAACACGTTCCGCCACGCACCGTCGTAGATGTACACGATAGCCCGATCGCTCGACTCGAAATCCTTAGCACGCCACCAGAACTGCAGACGGGCACCGGTCACACCGGACAAATCCACCATGCGTGTCGTCGTGGCCGCACCGCCCCGGAAGCGCAGATGGTAATTGCCGCTCTGCGGATTGTCCTGGGAGACGATCTGCGCATTGCTATTGCTCAGGTTCCAGCTATTGCTCCAACCTGTGCCACCGTTCGCGTCGCCACTCTCAAACCCGTCCGAGGCGATTGTGACAGGTGTCGGCGTAGCACTGGACAATGGAACATCCGGACACGCATCCGGATCCTCACCCACAAATTCGGCTGAAATAGTCTTGTGATCCAGATCGAAGCCGGTAAGTCGGATTTTCACAAAGCGTTGCACGCGGTAGGAGAGGTTGGAACCGGTGCCAGCCGCTATGTCCCACACCGGGATGCGCATCACAGTACGGTTGTCCACCAACCGCTGCAACTCGTCGCGCACGTCATTGCTGTTTACTACGCCGGTCAGTCCCCAGATCCAATCGCCGGCGTTCAAGGTATGATCGTTGGGATCGCTGGCATCTTGGAATTCATTGACCGACAGGCGCGGGTTGCGCAGCTCTTCCACCAGATAGGTCTGGCTGTTGTTGCCGGGTGCGGGGCTCCAGCGCATCCAGCCGAAGTTGCCGTTGCCGGCGCCGTTGAAGATATCGCCCAGCAGGTCGCCGGGCTGGCGCCCATCCAACGTCGAAGTATGCAGCGCAATGGGATAGACTTCACACCCTTCTCCTGCCGAGGGCACCTGACCGCGTGCGTCGGCAGTAATGCGCATGACGGTGCGCGCGTACAACCAAACGACACCGTTTTGATCAGCGATGAGGTGTGAGACAAGTGGTATGTTGACCAACAGTTGATGCGGGAAGAAGCTCTCCACGATGATCACACTGTTGACCGATGGAATGGCGTCCGGGTTGCGCGCTTGCAGGTCACAGTTGAAGCGCTCGTTCTCCTCTCTCATTTGCTGCACGAGCGCGTTAAAATCCACGCGTGACGCCTGCGGCACCCCAAAGGTGGCCATAAAGTGGCCATAGCCGGGCGTAAGCGGTGATAACACCAGGTCATCCGAGGTCCCCCCGCCACACCGACCGGTGTCCACCAGCACATGGGAAATGATAATCGTGCTATTGGCATTGTCAGGTACTACACTGAGGGGGATCTGGCCGGCGATGCTGTCCAGCTCGTGCTGCACGACATAGGGATAGCCAATACGCTGGATGTCAGTCTTGCTGAAGTCGAGATAGCGCCCGCGCGCGGCGAAGCGTGCTGCCTCGCGCGTAGCGTTTTGCAACACCACCTGACTGCGCAATGCCCAGCCTACTTCGAGCACTCCGATGAACATAAGCAACAGCAAAGGTGCGATAAAAGCCATTTCGATCAAGCTTTGACCGCGCGATCCTTTTTTCTCACCCCACCACCATGCCATTTTCACCATCTGTGCCTCCCATCTCATTTCGTACCATCAGTGCACTGCTATTGCTGTGCCAAGACGGTGATCTCTCCGGTTCGGGCATCCACCGTGGTCACAAAAAGGGCATCCTCCTTTTCGGCGTGACCAGCAACGGTCCATAGCGGTCGGAGATCTCGCACCCGAATGTTCAACTGTGCCGTCACCGTGCTGCCGGGGTACATACCCAGAAAGCGCCCTCCGCCGGCGTTGAGCCAGCTGGCTAGGGCAACGGAGCTGTCTACCTGCCAGTCCTCCATGGATAACGGCAGCGGCGGCTGCGCCACCGGGGGGATGTGTTGGATGGTATGGACCTCGCCGCCCGGCTCGACCTGCACGAAGTACAGCCGTCGCGATTGCGGCGAGTAGAAGCGGTAGATCCATTCGATCGGTCGTCCCACAAGATTGACCGCGGTCTGTTCCCATCTGCCGCGACACGAGACAAGTTGCGCATCCGCGCGCCAGCCATGTGCTACCATCTCGGCAATGGTGTACATACGGCGTGCTGTTTGCTCTGCTGCCACCGGCGTGTAGGTGGGCGACGGGAGCGGCGTGGCTGCCGTTATGGCAGCGGCTGGCGGCGTCAGATGCGCTGCCGCGCGCAGGGTAAGAAAAGCAACCACCAGGAGCAGTGCCGCTGCTCCCCACACGGTGAACAGGATCAACATATCGCGACGCGTGAGTCCCATCATCGCTTCATGATCACCGGCAAACGTACTTTGCGCACATCGTCATATGGATCGATGCTCGACCAACGAGTCGGTGTCGGCGTCGGGACTGGGGACGTGCCCGGCTCGGGCGTCGGCGTTGCCGTCGGGAACGACGAGGTATCGGTGACGACATAGCCGCGATAGTAGATGTCCCAATCGCTCTTCTCATCGAAGGGATTACCGCCCCACAGCCCCATATGCACCAGATGCAGCCGACCACCCGGCCAGAAGGCAAGGCGCGGATTGGCCGAAGAGTCTTCAGCCACCCCGTCAGCGGGGTCGTAATTCAGATTATGGGTGATCAGCACCGGTGTCTGCCAGCTGATGACACCGCTGACACTGATGCTGCTCACGTAGCCAATCACATAGATCGTGTTTTCACCCACCATCTGCTCCGTGTGCCAGGCGACAGCAGGCAGACTGCCGCTCAACGCGACGCTGGGACGCAGCGTTTGTTCTTCAGCAATGCTGCTCAGAGAAGACGAGTACAAGTGCTCACCAAAGGAAGTGCCGGGCAATGCTTTGCCCTCCCCACCGCATCCGGTCAACCATGTTACACCACTGTCGCTGCTGTGTTCGTAGGCCATCTGAAACTCCGTCTCCTGCGGGTCACAACTCTCTTGACCTTGATGCACTTGACACATATCCCAAACCACATATATATGGCTGCCGCTTGCCGCGATGGATGGCTTGACGTAGGGCTGGCCAATGCCACCCGTGAACTCGTAGTCGGGGGGGGTCTTCCAGCTACATTGCGTATTTGGCCATGTGCCATTGCTCAGATCATTATCGCTACTGTATTTGATGCGCTGTGCGGAACTTTGGTTCGTGTATTCGTACCACACCAAATGGAGTCGACCGCTGCCGCCACCGCCGCTGCTCCATACCAGCGAGGGATTGAACGAGTTCGTGCTCGTGTTCGGAATTTTCGTAGGAGAATAGTTGTGATGCTTATAGTAGAGCCCGGGTTCGCTACCGGTCGTGCGCCAGATGAAGTGCAGCACCCCGTTGCCGTCATAGGCCACGTCCGGATTGCTGAGCGTGGCACCACTCTCCTGGCGCACGGTCTGAGGAGGCTGACAGCGGTCCGGAAATGCAGCCAGCTCGCAGGTCGTCATCTGGATGGTATCGCATTGTTCGTCCTTGTTGCGGCACAATACCCATACTACGGCCACCTGGGATGAATTCGACGGGTGGAAGACCAGGCGCGGCTGTTGTGCCCACTGTGTGGCCGTCGCCGTGAAGACGTACACCTGGCGCTCCCAACCGGTGATGACGTTCGCCGACTTGAGCATAATATGCCCCACCTGGGCGGTGTCCGGGTTGCTGTCATAGCCCAAGCTCCACACCGCCGCCACCCACTTGCCGTCCGTGCTGGCATCCAGATCCGCATCCGCCGACTTAAGGCCCAGCTCGGCGCGCTTGGAGAGGTTGATCGGCTTGTTGCTCAGATCACTCTCCGGGGTGGCCAGCAGAGGCAACGCCAGCAACGCGGTGAACAGCAGGGCAAGTGCCAGTGGCCAGATCAAGCGACGGCAGCGTCGCTTAGGCACCGGACACTCATTTTCTAACGAGGTGTGAGAGCTCAGCACCGCATCCATCAGTACAAATCCAGATTCACCCAGTATTGTATGCCGGGACTGACACGCTTGGTCGTCAGCGCATTGTACAGGTCGGCGCCATCCCACCATTCGGCATAAATCACGTACTCGCCCGGCTCGATGTTATAGAAGCCATAGGTTGAGTCGTGGATGCTATAGGTGGTCAGCATAGCGCCATTCTGCCGATAGGCCCACACGCGCACTCCCTGTTTCTGGATGCGCTGCCCGTTCTGGATGATGCGTAAGTTGCCGCGGATCACTGCTCTGGTCTCATCCAGAGGCGGCAGCGGCTGGGTAGTGCATACCTCCAGCGAAATGTTGTCCAGATAGAACTCGGTGGCAAAACATGTCGGACCGAAGTTTATACAATCGAGCGCATTCGAATCATCATACAAGTAGAGCTGCAACGGCTGGCTAGCATAGTTGATCGGATTCTGTCCGGATTCGCGCATAGCCTGCGCCAGGTCCTGCTCGAAGAGATAGTGCTGATCACAGACACTGGGGCATCCCTCATCGCCGCGCGCGATAACTCTCGGCGCTGAAACGAGCGTAGGGGTGATGCCGGTCGTGCGCAGCACAACGCGCAGCGTGTCGGTGACCTCACGCGTGTTCATGTAGTTGACACTCTTCCACAGGCGGAGCTTCATTGTAGTGGTTTCGTTGATCCAGTCCGGCATGGTGAACTCCTGGTAACACCACGGACGCGTGAAACCGCTGCCGGTCTGGTAGCTGGCCATGCGCAACCCCAAGCTACCTTGGTACGGATTGTTGGCCGAGATGTTCACGCCTGAGGGCGGATACACCCAGGCAGTCTGGTAACCGGGGTTCTCCTCGAAAGCCCCATTCTTCAAAAGTGGTGCATAGGATGGTGTGCAGATCATCAGACCGGGCGGATAAGGCTCCGGCGGCGCCGTGACAGCACAGGCAGATTGATCCATCACCTGGGTGGGCACAAAGTTGGGATCGGTGGTCAACAGGAGTTTGGAGAACCAGACGCCGTCCTCTCGCATGTAGACATTGATGATGTTGACACCGGCTGAGACACTGCCGAGAACAGCTTGTGTACCATCCGTACGTGTATTCGACCAGCGCGCCGTGTCGGTATCGTCCAGATCGATGCTGCTCGAAGTACTCTGCACCGTGCCGTTTAGGCCGATGTGGAGCGAGTCGCCGGAAGTGTTCGGGCCGGCGCCGTAGACCCAGATATAATAATCACCTGCAGTGGCAAAGTTGATCTGGTATTGGAGCTCTGGACTGGTAGTGGTGATATTGCTGTCGATTC
Organism: Ardenticatenia bacterium; assembly: GCA_003130875.1. Lineage (GTDB taxonomy): Bacteria > Chloroflexota > Anaerolineae > 4572-78 > NAK82 > NAK82. The sequence continues at coordinate 5,517 of QEXY01000123.1, read as the reverse complement.
TGGTACCGCTGTCCGGCAGTGCCTGCATCACGCGATAGCCGCCTTGCGTCACTTCTTGCCACTGTTTGGAGCTGCGCGGCACATTCTGCACGTGGTTGGTGGCATCTACTACCACCAGCCCGTTACGTTCCAACACCTCACCGCATCCCGAGAGATTGGCTGGGTCAAGACATAAATGGAAATTGTCGAAGCGCACCGTGTTCGCCGCAGTGGCGCTGGCAGACAGATTGGCCAACCCAACCAGCACGGGATCACCCATTGTGATAGTAAACGTGTTGAAGTACACCCAATCACTTTCGGCCGGCGGTACGTTGCTGGTACTGGCGTAGTAAACGGCGAAGTCGTCGCCATAACGCACAATGCGCACCCAGACAGGCAGGTTCAACCCGCTGGTGTTAGGAATCACGTTGGCGCTGACGCTGCCACCGACACTGGTGCGCCGACCGACCTGGATGCCGTTCGACTTGGAACGCATGACATACAGTTTGCGCGCCGTCGAACTAGTGGATTCGCGCACCTCCAGCCCAAAACGTGCCCAGCCGTCCAGCGTGCCGTTGGGCAGGTTGCCCTGATAGGTCAGGCGCACCGATACGTCGAAATCACCCGCCACCTGCTGATAGACCAGGTAATAGCCTGCGTTGGAGGCATTGTCATCACTACGGATGGGGCTACTGCCCTGGCTGGTCACGCTGATGACATCATTCGCTATGGCATAGCTGGCGGTGGGCGGTGTATCGTTCGCTGTGCCATAGGCAACGGCATTCCAGCCAGGCGACCACGTGTTATCTAGCTCGGCGTCGGTCGTCAGCGCCTCGTCGATGCGCGCAGCACACGTGGTGGGTTGTACGATGATGTGAGCCATATTGTTAGCGAAACTCCCACGATCGCGCTCCAGGATGTACTGCGAGGTATTCGTACGGGCGTAGATGTGATGTTGCCCACCTCCATAGAGCACGACTTCTTGCACCAGCGTCGTGGTGCTGTACGGTCCCAGCGATTCGAGCCAAAGTTTAAAATCACCTGGCGGATAGGGCACCGTCACATCCGGCACGTGGGCTGGATCTACATAGATATCCGTGTCGAAATAGGTGCCGGCCAGCGTCACCGTCGAGCTATTACGCACCGTGATGGTGATGGGAATGGGAGTGTTGAAAACTGGATTGGGTGGCAGCTCGATGCGCACCACTTCCAAGTCAGCCGCGACAATCGACAGCTGAGTGTGACCGGCCCGCGCGCCTCCCAATCTGGACTCCAGATCGAACGGCCCGCCCATACGATTGAATTGATTCAGATCATAAACGAAGGTCGCCTGGCCATTCCCATCGGTCTGGATGGAGCCGATCAAGACACCGTCCAGGAAAAGATTATAGACGGTGTAGGCAGCGTGCCCGCTCAGGTTGATATGAATGACCGTGCCGGGCTGCACCACTTCTCCTTCAAGCACGGTGAGGCGAGGCACCGCCCGCACGGTGAGGGTACGCGTTGCTACTATCTGATCCGCCGAAATATCATAGGAACGCAGCGTGTACGTGGAAGCTTCCGTAGCCGTAATTGGGATGATGTAAGAAGTCTGCGCGTAGCCGTTGCCGTCTGTCGCGATGGACGAGGCCACAATCCAATCCGCAAAGAACAACCGATAGTTACGGTTGGGCAGATGTTGGAACATCTGGATTTCAATCGGGCTGCCAGCCGGCCAGTCATAGCCACCCACCACGTTCAAATAGGGCTCTGCCGGTGTCGAGATGGTGATGTTGGCCTGCCCGATAGGGACGCCATTATCGTATGAGATGATCGTATAGTAGCCGTTGGGCGGCACCGTGTCGGGGAAGGTGGCTGGCACAGTGCAAAAGATAGTCGCAATGCTGCGTCCTTCGCTGTCGGTCATAAAGGAGCCCACCGATTCCCCGTTGCAGCGCACCTCATAACTGCGGTTGGGTGCGTGACGACGCAGGTTGACACGCAGGATGACACCTGCCGGCCAGGTGTTGCCACCCTGCACCAGAACCTGAGGCGTCGTGACCGAGAGGAAGGTGTGCGCAACGCGCGGCGAGGCAATGCCCTCCGGCAGCGACTCCACGTCATAATAGTTTGGCAGTTCACGCGGCGGCGTATCGCGGGGAATCTGCCATACGAAATCCACATCTCCATACTCGTTGGTGGCATCGGTGGTGCCGACGCGCGCGCCGTTGAAATAGATGTCGTAGCGTTGGTGGGGTTCGTGGCTGCGTAACTGGATGGTGATCTGGCTGCCCGCTGGCCAAGTGTTGCTATCAGCAATTAACAAGGTGGGCTGACTGATGCGCGTGACCGCAATATAGACACCCCCAGCGACCTTGGCTGTGTCTCCGTGCAAGGTGGAGAAGAGCTCGTAGTTCTCCCCTGGCGGAAAGTCGGGTGGAATAGGGCAGCTCGGTTCGGCAATGCCAAAGTTGTTGGCAATCACATCGCTGCAGATGATCACCGGACCCAGGTGGATGTCATAATGGTTGCCGGCCGTATGTTGTTCGATGCGCACCCGCATCGGGCGACCCGCCTCGAAGGTGACCCCGTCCGGGCTGATAATGATCGGCTGCCAGCCGCTGGGAGCACCGCCCCCTGGACCTTGGGGGGGAACAGGCGTCGCGATGCCCACTGGCGGCACACTGCCCAGTGCAGCATCCACGCCTTCATTCTGCATTTGCACCGAACCAAATACGCGAATGAAATTCTGTCCCCCCGTGATCAGACGGACCAAGCCAGCGTAAATGGGGTCCACCATCTCGACGTTGTAGTAGACTTGTACCCAGACATTCAAGCCTTCTCGTCCAGCGTTGTCCGGTGTGCCAGCGATATCGGTCTCATCGCGCTGCCCGATGATTAACACGCCGAGCGTGCCCGGCATATCATAGTAGCCGGTCGCCGTGTAGACACCCGAGGTGAGGGCATATCGCTCCACTGCCAGACCACGGGTATGACGGATCGCCACATTGCTGATCGCCTCGACACGGTCAATTGCATTGGAAGCGGTAGGATCAGTAATGTTACAGCTGCCGAAATCGTCGATGCCGCGCAAGCACAGGCCGGGGTTGTAGCCATCTTCGAGAGAGGCACCGAATGTCCAGGGATCCCCGTTCTGGTTATAGGGCTGCCCGGACACAGCGTAACGCGCTGCCTCACGTGCTGCCTCCTGCACTGTGATAAAAGCCCACGCGATGCGCGCACCTTCGACGATGCCCAGCAACAGCATCAACAAGAGGGGCAAGATCAGCGCAAATTCCACTAGACCCTGGCCCTTTGACTTCGCTTTGTAGTTCGGCATTTGCCTTAAATTGTCTTCTGCAATTGTGGACAACTGTTGCCGGTCAGGCATCTCTATCGCCCATCTCTTCAAACAAATAGGTTCAGGAGAGATTGAATCTCCTACACTTTTATTATCGGGGATATAAAAGGGCGGGTCAATGGGACAAGAGGACTACTCGCGTCACGAATCCAAGCGACGCGAGATGAGGATTCGGGGTTCTTCTCAGGCAGTTCCGACTATCGGCAGGTAGAGACGCACATGGGTGCCACGTCCGGGCGCGCTGTCAATGGTGATGGTACCGCCCAGCAGCTCAATTTGCTCGATCAACGTGATGAGGCCCAGCGTCTTACGCTGACGTGCAGCGGACATCACCTCGTCCAGGTTAAACCCCACCCCATCGTCTTCCACTCTGAGCGTCAGGGCTTGTGCATCCAGGTTCAGGGTGATGTCCACGCGAGTGGCATGGGAATGGCGCTGCACATTGCTGAGCAACGCTTGCAGGGCACGAAAGACGGTGATCTCGATGTAGTTAGGCAAGCGTTGCTCTTTACCCGTCAGACTGAGTTGACAAACAATACCCGACTTAGCCTCGAAATCCTGGACATAACGCTTGATGGTGGGATTCAGGCCCAAATCGTCCAGCATCATTGGGCGCAGATCGAAGATAAAGCTGCGCACTTTTTCGAACGTCTGTTGCACCGATTCCTTCAAGTTGGTCAGTTCCTCGCGCGCGTGCACCGGATCACGGTCAAAGAGGCGCTCGCATATCTCAGCTTGCAGGATGAGGTTGGTCAGAGCTTGGGCCGGCCCGTCGTGCATACGTCGTGCCAGCAGGAGCCGCTCCGCCTCCTGAGCGTTGATGATGCGGATCAGACTGTTTCCGGAGACAGCTTCGGATGAAGCTTCGCCGCCAGATTGTGGCTCAGATGGTGTGGCAGTGAACGTGTCCAGTGTGGCCTGGAGCATCTCAATGTAGCGTTCTAGCATTTGATGTTTCGCTTGTAGCTGTTCCAGCTGGCCACGCATCATCAAAAAACGGAGTTGAGCATCCAGCGCCTGGGTGTACGTTTCACGAATGTGCTCGCGCGGCAATGTATCCAGCGTCGCCTCCATCTGGCGCACGCGATTGGTCACCTGGGTATTGTGTTGTGACAAGCGCTCCACCTCAGCCGTGCTCTGCCGGATGAGCAATTCGAGCTCTCGTGCCTCGCGTCGGGCACGCTCGTATTCCTGGCGCAACTGTTCTTGGATCTGCTTCGGTGAGGAGCGCTCTTGTATTGGCTTCGATGACCCGTTCATTACGCTATAACCTTCCGTCCGCTGGAGAGAGAATCACTCGATGGCATCCTGAACGCGAATCCAGCCGCGACGCACGGCGTACATGACCGCTTGTGTGCGATCTTCGACAGCTAACTTGCGCAGGATGTTGCTCATGTGGTTCTTGACCGTCTGACGGCTGATGCCCAACCGGTGGGCAATCTCCTTGTTGCTGCGTCCTTGGGCAATATAGCGGAGAATTTCCATTTCCCGCGGCGACAGCGGGCCAATCGTATCATCAGGGATCTCGTCGAGGGAAAGGCTGCGGAAACGCCGTGCCAGCCAGTTCATCAGGTCGAAGCGTTCAAACACCTGACCTCGCACGACATATTTGCCCTGCACCACCTGGCGGATTGCAGCCACGATATGATCCGCTGCCGCATCCTTGGAAAAATAAGCCGCGGCGCCGGCACGCAAGGCATGATACATTTGTTCCTCATCGTCATAGGCGGTGACCACGATGCAGGCCGCTTTGCAGCCGACAGCACGCAATTCTCGCACCAGCTGCAGTCCGTTCATACCGGGCAGGTTGACATCGGTGATCACGACGTCGGGAGACAGCTCTTGAATGGTGGTGAATGCTTCCTCACCGTTGCCCAGCTCGGCGACCACCTCAATGTCCTCTTCCGCGCTCAACCGGACACGTAGTCCGTCGCGAAAGACCGGGTGATCATCCACGAATATCACTCTGAGCGTGTTCATCCACCTTGCTCCCCCGGTGGGTCTCGCCTGACCACCACATCTAAAGTATATCATTAATCAATGTGCGACGCAACGCTCTGGAGAGGGGAGTACTTGCGCCAGGAGATCGTTACCTGGTAATCGAGAGGATTTTGACAAAGGGCGGCGCTCCTCACATCCACGGGTTGCGGCAACACCTACACCAAGAGGAGCGTCATATGACCGAACGGGCTATCGGG
>QEXY01000122.1 GCA_003130875.1 Ardenticatenia bacterium | reverse complement strand
GTCTTCGCGCCGGACCACAACTGGTCCGCCTCTGGCCATCCCAAGACGATGCACAAGCCATTGCGCGCCGACCCAGTGTCGCTGGCGGACGGTTCGCAAGGGTTCGCCTGCAGCGGTGCGCCCTCGGACTGCGTGGCATTGGCTTGGCTGGGGGTGAGCTCGCGCAAACCCGAGCTGGTCGTCTCGGGCATTAATTTGGGCTCCAATCTCGGATATGACATTTTCTATTCGGGCACGGTGGCGGCGGCGGTGGAGGGGGTGGTGAATGGCATCCCCGGGATCGCCCTGTCCGCTGCGGCTGGACAAAGTGACTTTGAAAGTCCGGCCCGTTTCGCCGCGCAGTTGGTGCAGGTGGTGGCCCAGCATGGTCTGCCCAGCGATATGTTCCTGAATGTCAACTTCCCCAACGTGCCGTGGAAGGAGATCAAAGGAGTGGCCATCACCCGCCTGGGGCGACGGGTGTACCGTGATGAGCTGGTATCACGCCTCGATCCGCGTGGCCGGCCGTACTACTGGATCGGCGGCGAGCCGCCGGGAGGTGTGCCCGATCAGGGCACCGACATCTGGGCGGTTTCCAATGGCTATATCTCCATCACACCGGTGCATCTGGACATGACCGCCTACCACTTCCAGGAAGAGCTGCGCCGGTGGAACATTGGGCTCAATGGGGTATAATCTGGCGCGAGAGTGGTGGCGGAAATGACCCATCAAGATACCATCAGCGGTACGTTTGTTGACCAGATCTATGCCCATTCGTGTGAGCAGATGGGCGAGCTGCCGGATGGTGTGGTCACGCTGACGGTCACCTCACCACCTTACTGGAACGCGATCGACTACGACATCCACGCCACGGATAAACGCGCCTACTTTCGCACGCGTAAATACGCCATCGGATATCAAGACTACGCCGACTATCTGGACTGGCTGGCCCACATCTTCGGCGGAGAGGTGTTGCGCGTCACCCGACCGGGCGGCTACTGCGCCGTGGTGATCGGCACGGTGCTGCTGGAGGGCAAATATTATCCTGTGCCTTTCGATCTGGTAGCACGGCTGACCACCTCGGGTTGGGAATTTCATCAGGACATCATCTGGCACAAGTGCACGGCCGGCATCAAGCGCGCCGGTGTCGCCATCCAAAAGCCCTACCCGGGCTATTACTATCCCAACATCATGAACGAGTACATTCTGGTCTTCCGTAAGCCTGGGCCTCCGATCTACCAGGCACGCAGCGAGGCAGAGAAGAAGTCAGCGGCATATCCCATCAACCGTTTGTTCACCATGGACATTGCCAACAACATCTGGCACATCGCGCCGGTGCCGCCGGATCATCTGGATCATCCCTGTCCCTTCCCGGAGGAGATCCCCTATCGCCTGATCCAGATATACTCCTACCCAGGCGATCTGGTGCTGGATCCGTTTCTCGGCTCAGGTCAGACGACCAAAGTAGCCAAGCAGCTGGGCCGACACTTCGTGGGTTATGAGATCATCGAGAAATATGTCGCACTGGCCCGCCAACGCCTTACGGAACCACTCGCGGTGCGCCCCGAACAGCTGGTGGCCGTGTTCGACAAGGTGGCGCTGCACGAATCTGCTAGCAATGGCAACGGGGATCGCGCCACCCGCTCCAGGCGTCGATATCATCGTTGAGAGCACGAGGCGATCCTGCACGTTCTATTAACGGATTCTGAATCGGGTTTGATAAAACGTCTTTCAATCGCTGTTTTTCCAGTTCTTATTGTCATTCGGCAATTGCTCATGCTTTCTCTCATCCCCCTGAGAGGTATCCCCATCGTACAACCGGGCGATGACCTGGGGAGACTGATCGTCGAAGCGCTATCACGCACGGCGGGTGGCATCGCGCTGCGCGATGAGGACATCCTGGTGGTCACGCAAAAAGTGGTGTCGCGCGCGGAGGGTCGTTTTGTGGCGTTGCGCACAGTACAGCCTTCGCCCCGTGCGCGCGAACTCGCCGAGCGAACCGGCAAGGATGCGCGCGTCATCGAGGTGATGCTGTGGGACACCGCCGAAGTGGTGCGTGTCGCGCCGCGGGTGATTATCGTTCGCCACCGGCTGGGATTCGTATGCGCCAATGCCGGTGTGGATGCTTCAAACGTGGCGGAGCCCGGTGCCGAGATGGTATTACGCCTGCCCGCCGACCCCGACCGTTCCGCGCGGCAGCTGCGTGCCCGCATCCAGGAGCTCACCGGTGCCGCGCCAGCGGTGATCATCAGCGATAGCCACGGTCGCCCGTGGCGCGAGGGCACTGTCGGCGTCGCTATCGGCGTCGCCGGCCTGGAGCCGGTGCAGGATTTGCGTGGCCTGCCCGATTTGTTTGGCCGCCCGTTGCAAATCACCACAGTGGGCTTTGCCGACCAAATTGCTGCAGCAGCCAGTTTGGTCTCTGGACAGGCAGACGAGGGCCTGCCGGTGGTGTTGGTGCGTGGCCTGCCCTACCAGCGCAGTGAGACAGCCAGCGCTCGCATGCTGTTACGCCCACCGGAGCTCGATCTATTCCGCTGAGAGGAATCCCTGGACAAGGGGTTACACCTGGTATGCACGCACCAGCTCCATACAACGGTTCGCCGTGTCGGCGTCCGGCACATCGGTCACGTTGTAAAAGACACCGCCGACCAACTTGTGAGCTTTGAGCGCCTCGAAGAAACGCGGATACGTGACGCCAGCGATGATGAGTGGCATGTCTCCCACCTGCTTGCGCGCTTCGGGCAGAATATCAAAGGCAAGTGGATAGCCGCGGTCGTCAGCGAGGAGCAGGGCGCGCAATCCCTTGACTGTCGCCACAGCGGGCAGCAAATGGCGCCCGTTTCCGTGAATGTGGATCACCCCGCCGTCGAATACGCCCAGAATGCGCTCGACCGGCTCGCGCCCCCACGTCTCAAAATAATCCACCGAGGTCATATGAAATGGATCGACACTTTCTGAGACAACCCGTCCAGGCAGCCACTGGGCGAAATTGCTGCACGTACCCCCTTCGACCAGGGGCACGTGCTCGAAAAAGATGTTTTGCACCTTGACGTTAAGGTCAAAGGCATAATCGATCACGCGGCGGATCATCTCAGGGCGCTCGATGAGCGCTATGTACGTCTCGGTGGCACCGCGGAGCTCGAAGCCGAAATTGAGGCCGTCGATCAGGATGAAATGGCTGATGCCCCATTTGCCGTCCGCGACTTGCTTAAACACCTCAATCTGATGCACATAACGGCGCAGCCACTCATTCGTCATATCGTTGGGATCGAAAGGCTTGAGACGGTCGAACTCGTCCCAATCCTGCAAGATGGGCTCGACCATCGAGGAAATCCAGCCCATTTCAGGGTCACATAGGAAGCGTGCCGTGCCGCCCACTAATCCGCCGTAGAGACCCTGGTCCATCTCGCTCAGATAGCCGCACGGGATGGAGTCGTCGTGGATGCCCACCTTCTCGCGCAGACGGGCGTCCCAGTACAGCGCGCGCTCGTACGGGTCGGGGTAATCGCAAAAGCCGGGGGGATGACGGCGTGCCATCTCCTGTCGGGCAGCGCTGGGGATCTCCATCGCGGCTAACACAATAGACATATCGTGTTCGACGTAGAGGCGCTTGAGACGCTCCAACACGGTGTAGCCGTCGGTGCAGTAGCGGAGAGGGAAAGCCATTGCAGCGCGAGCTCCTTTCGACGCCGGGATAATTGCGCGCTGGAGTATACTCTCACACCTGGGCACGGAGCAATTCTCGCGCTGTTTGTAATGGGCCAATAGCTCGTTACCGGCCTCTGGGTCACAGATGAGGAGCCGATCGGCCGCAATACCATCCAACAACACCGGCGGAAAAAGGGCAATCTCCTCATCCCCGCGATACCCCCAACGCTGCAACACCGCCAGCGACGGTCGGTTCTCCATCCCTACCCCCGTGTGCAGACGCAGCCCATTGTAGCCATACACCCAACGGGCGCTGAGCGCCAAGAATTGCCGCACATTCTGTGCCTGAAGCAGATAGGGGCAATAGAACGCCTCACCGTCGGTGCGATGACGGCGTTCCACCCGACCGTTGCCCCTTACGCCCCAGGGGGTAACGCTGCCGTTCACCGCCCAGGAGTTGCAGGAAGCGACGGCTCCGTCCCGCCACGGGCTGCGGACTGTCGCCCCCAAACTCCTGCCCCCAGTCGGTCTGGAAGGCCAACAGGGTCTCCACCCCAGAAGCCCGCAGCCACCGCAACACCAGGAGCAGGAAGACCACACCCCCGTGCGGTTCAGGTGCTGGCGGAAGGCCAGGCAGCGCAGACGGGTGCGCCCAGCGCACGCCGTCCATTGATAGCGCGGCCGATGATGCCGCCGCAGGTGGGTCGTAGGCTGCGTGCCCAGTCTCTCCTTGGCGTGGAGGTCCTGCACGTCCATCTGGATGAGGCGGAAGGGCGCCTCCACCTCCCACGTCCTGTGCGCCGGATGGTGTGAACTGAGCCGCGCGCGTGAGCAAGCGGCAGAGATTTACCGCCGAGTACACCGGAAGCGCAGAGAATGAACAGGGGAAAAAAACCTCGGCGGTGTGTTTTGTGCCGCTCCCTGACGGTCGCGGCTCGGATGGTATAACCGAGCCGCGCGCGTGAGCAAGCGGCTCAGACGGCTCCCTCACAATGCGTTTGTAAGCACGGCGTCTGATGCCGCCGCCTCCGACCCGTCGCTCGATGGGCCGTCACCACCAGCTGTTCCCACTCCGCCGGCGGGCGGCGCGAGCGGTCCTGCAGCCCTGCCGCTCCCTCAGCCATCGCGCTACCTATTGGCGCACCACCGGACGCGCGGTGCACCACGTTCGCGCTGTGGCGCGGATGCCGCCCAACTTGTGGGACGGATGCACCCACTGTTCCCTTGCCTTCACCGAGGGCATCGCGCATCCTTCCCGATAGCCCGTTCGGTCATATGACGCTCCTCTTGGTGTAGGTGTTGCCGCAACCCGTGGATGTGAGGAGCGCCGCCCTTTGTCAAAATCCTCTCGAT
>QEXY01000121.1 GCA_003130875.1 Ardenticatenia bacterium | reverse complement strand
TCTCCCAGAGCAAGAAGGGAGTGTGGTGCGGCCTGTTTTTTATCACGCGGTGATTCCTTTCTATTTGCAGGATGACTTTGCTCGCTGGCTGGCAACCCGCTTAGACGAGCTATGCGATTACCGCGCGGATATTCTGCCAACCATCCTGCGCAACGACCCAGGTCTGCGCCGCATGCCGCCATTTCTCCAGCGTTTTATTCTGCAAGAGGATACTGCGAACACTGCAGCAGAACTGATCATGCATCTGGCCGAGGCTGCAAAGCTCTACCTGGAAGGGGAAGATGTTACGGCCCTCCTGATCAATCCTATTCAGCGCGCCCTGTGGACAGAAATTCAGAAGGCGCTGCAAGAGAAATCTGAGGCAGGAGAACCTGTTCGTCGCACCCCACAACCCCAATTGACATGGATCTGGTCGCTTTCGGAAGCTGAACTGCAACTCCGCCTGGCCCATCTGCATATTGATGATCCGAGACACGCTCCCGCTCTGTGTGTGTGGACTGCCAAAGGTGAGACCAATCTCGCAGGGAGCGAGGTAGCCGTTCCCCTGAACCCCTTCAGGAGCCACGATAAGGGATGGTTTGTGGACGAGGCCATTGTGTCCGGAGGACCACTGGACGGCCGGGTATCTGTGTTGTCCGAAGGAATCGATGGCGAAAATGCCGTTGTTCTGTATCAGGCAGATGTCCCTACCTTGCCGAAGGAGAACATACTGTTCTTCCGTGTCAGGCCACAACAAGATAGGGCTGTCTGGCGAGACAATAGTCGCATCACAGACGGCGATTGGCTGATCAGTATGGCCGAAGGAGTAGAACTGTGGGGAGAGAACGGTCAGGTTCTTGTTCCCTCGGAGTCCCGCCATGTGCCCGATGTGCTACGCGAACATTGCGGCCATACCAGAGCAGGACGCTATGAGCTAAGATTGCCGGTGTCCATTCGGCAGGATGGTCGCGAAATCTTGCGCCTCGACCGCAATCCGGATGAGATCGGGCAACCCTGGCTGGACGGACCGCACATGGAAAACGGGCTTTCGGACCGGGTCCCGCCGATCTTTACAGGGTTGCCTATCGCGCTGCACGTTCCATTTATGGAGACAGAGCGCCTGCGGCGTGTGACACTCACCATCAGGTCAGGCCACACACGCTCTGTATTCAATCTGGACGAGCTACAGACGCGAGGCAGCCTGACAAGAAAAGCCGATGGTGAGTGTGTCATTGAGCTTGGCGATCTGTTCGCACACAAACCAGGGCTATATTCGGTTAACCTGCGGCGCGATCTCAAGGCCCTGATAGATGAGCCCGTCCAATTCGCCTTTCTCCCTGGGGTTAAGATTAGAGCGCCTGACCCCAATCAACTTTACTCGCCGGTGAACCGTCCTCAGGCCCATATTGAGGGTGTGTCGGGGATGAAGGTTCATGTGGAACCCAATCAAACTATCTGCAGACCCTGCGAGAAAGGTGTATTGATTGAGTGGCACGATCTCAGAGCACCCGAATGTTCATTGCGCCTGGAGATAGATGGACAGACGATCCCCCTAGCCTGGCCCATCAAACGGATCTTTGCCTGGGTCGAAGGTGTAGACGCTCACGGTATACTCCAGGCCAGACACCGCAACGAAGCCGTGATCTCGATTCGCGGTGAGCCGTACCAACGACTTAGCTGGCGGATCGCCGATGATGATCAGCAACGCGAGTTTCAACTCAATTCTCGCGGGCAGTGGGACTTCAAGCTGAGCCAGGATCCGCTCATAGATATGATCGAACAATGCCCTCATACCCATGTTGCCGTCCACCTGAAGGTGAGAGACAGTGAGTGGAGGCTGTTCGAGTACGTGCGCAAGCCCGATGTCTCCCTGCTACGTGTCGAGTATGATGCCAGGCAAAAGCGGCTCATACTTAAAGCTTGGGTAGGGCATGTGTGCGAGGGGCACTTCCGCTTGCAAGTACTCGACCGTGAAGCGCCTACGAAACCTCCTCGCATCATAGCCGATTTTCAGAGGCTTGAGCCTTCCCTGTCCTTTCAAGCCGAACTACCACCAGGCGACTACCGCGTTCAACTCCTGAGCAGGGACGAGCCTGTCAATTCAGAATGGATACTGAACGTCCCAGTCGAGGTCCCAACCAAAGTGCCGAGAGGGACCTCAGGAAGAAAGATAGTTGCCCCAGAATGGCAAGTTGTTGATATAGATCACCAGGTACTGGAAATTCCGCCATTTGAATGGTGCTTCATACCCAAGGGATCGTTTCGTATGGGTGGTGATCCTGAAGCACACAACCCATGGGTCGGAGGCGAATTCGACCTGCCTTACGACTTCTGGATCGCTAAGTATCCCGTTACCGTCGAACAGTACGCCGTTTTCGTCAAAGCACGGGGATACAACGAATATGAGTACTGGGTCTCAGAAGGCTGGGGATGGAAAGCTATCAGGACCAAACCAAAGTATTGGGAAGAGCCACGTTACCACCGTCCCAATCACCCCGTGATTGGCGTGGCGTGGTATGAAGCATGGGCGTTTGCGAAGTGGTTGGACGAACAACCAGGCGTCAAACCGCCAGAAGCACCTTATTACTATATAGTACGGCTGGCACGCGAGTGCGAGTGGGAAAAAGCCGCTCGCTACCCGGACGGGCGGAAATATCCATGGGGTGATGAATGGGACCCTACCCGCTTAAACTGGAAACGAAGTGGCTCTGGAGGAACAAGTTCAGTCTACAAGCATCCAAGAGGGGAAAACCCGAGCCACGGAGCCTGCGATCTGGCAGGTAATGTCTGGGAATGGTGCCTGACGATCTGGCAAGACAAGTATCAGTCTCCAGAATCCGAGAACAACCGCATGATGTGGGGGAAAGAGCTGCGCTGTGTTCGAGGCGGAGGCTGGACTTCAGTTAGGTTGGCAGCATTTCGCGCTGCCTCGCGTTGCAAGCTAGAGCCTTGGAGACAGAGGAGAGATCTAGGGTTTAGGGTTGTGGTCTCAAAGAGAGTTGAATAACTGGCGGGAGAGTGCCTTCCTGCAGATGCAGTTGACAGCAAACAGGGCATACAGCGATGAACCCAATTCAACTGGCACAACAGCTCCGATCCATTCTGGTTCGCTACCTGCTCACCACATTCGATGTCAACCGTGATGGGCAAGAAGCCGAGTTAGCAGCAGCGCTGAAGGAACGCCTGAATCGCCCTGGGGCCTTGGTCAGTGGACCGTTCTTGGAACTGACACCTCCTTACCGGACAGGGCGTTCGCTACGGGACTTGTGCACCGAAGGAGTACTCACCTCCGCGCTGATGGATCTGCCATGTTTCAGATATGGCGAGCCGATCCCGCTGGATGCACCGCTGTTCGTGCACCAGGAACGGGCGATCCGCAGGTTATGTGTGGATCAGCGCGGAGTCGTCATTTCGTCGGGCACAGGAAGCGGAAAAACAGAAGCTTTCCTGATCCCCATTCTGGACGATCTGCTACGCGACCCCACCCCAGGAGTACGCGCGCTGCTGATTTACCCAATGAATGCCCTGGTCAACGACCAGTTGGATCGTCTGCGACGTCTGCTCAAAGACACGCCCATCACGTTCGGTCGCTATACCAGCGAACTACGTCAGACCGAACGAGAGGCTTTGCAGCGCTTACGTGATCCACTCCCCAATGAAGTCATCTGCCGGGAGGAGATTCGGTCAGGGCGAAAACTGCCCCAGATACTGATCACTAATTATGCGATGTTGGAGTACCTGTTGCTACGTCCGCAAGACTCTCCTCTGTTCCAGTCAGGGCAATGGCGCTTTGTTGTACTCGATGAAGCGCACACTTACGCCGGCGCCAAGGGTATCGAGGTCGCGATGCTGGTACGCCGCCTGAAGCACCGTCTTGGCAAACAGCCGGGTGACATGCGCTGTATCGCTACCAGCGCTACGCTTACCGACGACGATCCCCAAGCTGCTGTCTCCTTCGCTCGAAATCTGTTCGGTGAGGATTTCATCCAGGATGACATTATTGCGGGCGAGATCATACAAGAGTTTGTGCCCGCCCAGGTCCACCTGAATAGCGTTGATCCCGCGGTTTACTGTGATCAGCGCCTGACCAGATTGATGGAGGATATGCGTGAGGGTGGCAGCGGCACAGGAGCGAAGGTCGCCCAGGAGTTGTACGCGCTTGGCTTGATCCCAGAGCGCATTGCCAAGCAGGCCGATCATTACAGTCATGTGGCAGCGTTTCTGTATGATGTGCTCAGGACAACGCCGATCTGACACGCTTGCGCCAGTGGATGCTTGAACGACTAGAAGAGCCTGTACGGGTTGAGGAAGCCGCCGCTCATATCTTCGGGAATCTGGACAGTGAGAAGCGTCTGGACGCTTTGTATCACCTGATCGAACTGGGTTCAATGGCCCGCCCTTCTCCAGACAAGCCCCCACTGCTACCCGCCCGCTATCACCTGTTCATGCGCTCGCCGCAGGGTATCTGGGCCTGCCTCAACCCCCATTGTCCCGGCAGAGAATCCTCTGACGGGGCAAGGTGGTCACGGCTGTTCACTGAACGCCGTGAACGATGCGACATGTGTGATTGCCTGGTCTATCCTCTCTATGTCTGTCGTGAGTGTGGGCAGGTATATCTCCGCATGCAAGAAGACGAAGACAGGCACCTTGTGCCAGAGGCGGAGAAT
>QEXY01000120.1 GCA_003130875.1 Ardenticatenia bacterium | reverse complement strand
GCGCTTCGTACCCATTGCACTGCCTCACTTAGATTTTGCCCTTATTCTACCACACACGTTCAGTCCGTCCGAATTTCCACCGACTTTTTCAACACTCTCGTTATCCGCTGGCTCGAAATGCCAGGAGCGAGACGATGCCTGCCCCATATCACACTGGATCCTCAACGGTGACGGTGAAAACAGCCTAAGCGATATCGCGTACTTGGACCAGCGAGATTGTGCGATGTGCGCACGCGCACTTTCGCCAGAAGCCCGATGACGCCAGCTCTTTTATATGGTACGATGTAAATGCAATGTGGAGACTGTGATGGGGAGAACCATTGCAGAAAGGTGAGGGAAAGATGATGATCAAGGGAATGCAACTGGCTGTTCGGCTTGTTCTGTTCGTTCTGATCTTGATCGCCGGCACTGCGAGCGCATTGGTGGTAGGCGAGACCACTGGGACAGCTATGGCAAACTTGGCGGACGTTTCAGTGCAGGCTATGGCGCGCGCAACGAGCGATAACGTCTTATATGCCGCACTGACAGGGGGCAACCAGCCAACCGGTATCTATCGTTCAAGCGATAACGGCATGACCTGGCAGCTCGTCAGCTCGGGGCCAGGTGCGGTGATCAACGTCTTGGCCGTGCATCCGACGCAGCCTGAGCGCATCTACGCGGGCACGACCGGAGGGGCAGTCGAAGTTGCCTCCAGCCTTTGGTACAGCGACGATGGTGGAGTCACCTGGCGGCGATTTGGACTGGGGTTACCAGCCAATGCATATGGCATCGTGCCTGCCGTGACGGCATTGGCGGTGGACCGTGCCCGCCCCGAAGTGCTTTATGTGGGCACTGAAGGTCAGGGGGTTTATCGCTTCCATACCGAGCGCAATCACTATGAGCTGGTGGGTGGGTTGTCACTCTATAATGCCTACGTGCGCGGCTTGGTGATCGCTCCGGATGGCAAACTTTACGCGGTGACCAACACAGGGGCATTTGTCAACAGTAGTGGCGACGTCTGGCAACCTCTGGAGAACCTCCCGGAGATGCCGGTGAGCCTGGCCGTGGCACCTGGAACTCCGCAGATCCTGTATGCCGGCGGGAGTTCTATGGGGATCAGCCGCAGCATAGACGGGGGGCAGAGCTGGCAAATGGTGAACAATGGCATTGCAATGGTGCCGGGCGCTGCGTTGCGCGTGACCGCGCTGGCGGTGGATGAGAACGACGCCAACCACATTGTCGCGGCAACAGTATGGGGTCTGGGTGGACGACTGGTGGGCAGTACCCTGTATGAGAGCCGCAGTGGAGGTCTCAGCTGGGCAAAGGTGGCCGATGTACAGGGCATCGTCCATCGCATCACCTTCAATCAGGGTGTCCTATATGCGGCCACGGCAAATGGACTGGTCCGTCTCGGGGAGACTACCCCGTCGGCGCCGATGCCTTTGCTGACCGATTGGGCAAAGCTGCGCAATCCGACCGGTGTCCAGATCCTGGTTTTGATCCTGACCCTTGCGCTGGCCAGCTTAGTGTTGGCCTGGCGCAGAGAATGGTTCATACAACGCAAATCGTGCTCGGCATGTTGATCGAAAGGGACAACTGGGATTAAGTAACATCTTCGACGCAGACACTCGAGTCCATAACACAGAAATCCTCCGCAATCTCGGAGGATTTCTGTGTTGTTGTACAATGTCGCAAATTGTCATTGACAAGAAAAGCGATACCACATACAATGTAGGCAAATGGTAAGCTTGCCCCTGTAGCTCAGAAGGATAGAGCAGCGGTTTCCTAAACCGCGTGTCGTCGGTTCAAGTCCGGCCAGGGGCGTTGGACACGGCCAGTTCGCGGCCACGAGCGAGCACATACACCAAGTGGAGAGCTTGCCTATATGGGGGTGGAAGTGTCCCGGTGGACGCCCCGGTCTTCAAAATCGGTGAGCGGTCGCGAGCAGCGAGCGCTGGTGGGTTCGACTCCCATCCACTCCCGTTATCCGATCGCAAGGATCTGGACGACCGCACGTAGAAATCGAGTGTTAGGACAATCGCTCTTCCCAATTGTGGCCCTTCGTGAAACAGCCAGGTGAACCCTCAACGCGAAACGGGAATTGACAATTCAAGCGGTCGGTTTATCCCTGAGATTCTCAATCATCCACCCGCCAGCGTGAGGCCTCTTGAGGCGCTGCCGTCGCAGCAATTGGGTGGATAGAACGTGTTATGTTTGGAATGGGGCAGAGCGAATGAGCAGGCAAGAAGAAATGCCACGACACCAGTCCCAGGGCAACACCTCCGAAACAGGTTACCTCACGGAAACATCCCATGCGCTGCCCGTTGTGACAAATGAAGAGCACGATCTGTTACGCACCCTGATCGACCATCTTCCTGACCTCATCTATATCAAGGATCGTGATGGGCGCTTTGTTGCATGCAACCTGGCCAATGCGCAATTCAAAGGTTTTGCCTCACCGAAAGAGTTGGTGGGCAAAAGCACCTTCGACACCGACCCACCCGAGCTGGCAGAGCGCTACCGTGCTGACGATCTCATGGTGATGCGTTCCGGACAGGCATTGCTCAATCGAGAGGAACCCGTCGTGGACGCTTCAGGTACCGCGCGCTGGTTTTCTACCACCAAAGTGCCATGGCGTGATGCGGCGGGCAACGTGATGGGCGTTATCGGCATCAGCCGCGATATCACCGAATGGAAGCGCGTAGAGGCAGCGCTGCGTGAGAGCGAAGAGCACTTTCGCCTGTTAGTCGAAAACCTGGCCGATGCCGCTTGGATTCGCGCCCGCCAGCCAGATGGCTCATTGCCGGTCACCTATGTCAACCCGGCTTACGAGCGCATCTTTGGCATCAGTGCATATGAAGCATATTGGTCCGATGATACTTGGTCGGGGTTAATCCATCCCGAAGATCGGCCTCGTGTGCTTGAAGCATTGCACACCTTTCTTGAGGGGCGATCACCGCGCTATGATGTGGAGTATCGCATCCGACGACGCGATGGCAGTGAGCGTTGGGTGTGGGCACGCGCAGTTCCTTTGCACGATGCTCAAGGTCGCCTGGTGCGAGCAGTGGGTATTACCCGGGACATCACCGATCGCAAGCAAGCGGTTGAAGCCCTGGCCACTGAGCGCAATCTGTTGCGTGCTCTGATCGATCATATGCCCGATGCGATTTTCATTAAAGATCCCGAGGGACGTTACATTTTGAATAATGTCGCTTCCGCCCGTCTCCACGGGCTGGCCTCCCCAGACGAGGCGATTGGTAAGAGCACTTTCGATTTGAACCCGCCGGAGCTGGCAGAACGTTACCGCGCTGATGACCTGTGGGTGATGCAGTCCGGTCAACCGCTCTTTGACCGCGAAGAACCCGTTGTGTATGCCGATGGCAGCGTACACTGGCACGCCACCACCAAGGTGCCGTGGCGTGATGCGCAAGGCAACATCATCGGTATCGTCGGTATTGGTCGTGACATTACTTTGTGGAAGGAAACCCTCGCCGCGCGGGAAGAACAACTGCGCTTCGAGCACCTCTTGGCAGATATCTTCGCACGATTTGTGGCGCCACCCCCACATAACTTTGAGCAGCGTGTCTGTCAAGCGCTCGGGTTGATAGGTGATCATCTCCAGGTGGATTGCATCACTCTGATTGAACTGTCTCCAGAACTGAACGCGCGTGCCGTTTACCGTTGGACGGCACCGGGTTTGTCCGCTCCACCTTTTGATCCCAGCTCGGAGCATTATCCTTACGCGTTTGCGCGATTGCGACGTGGCGAGGTGGTACGCTTCTCCAGCCTGGATGAGCTCCCTGACGAGGCCGCTACAGATCGCGAGAGTTTTCGTAGGGTGGGTGATCGCTCCTTGTTGGCGGTGCCGATCCGCAGCGGGGATAAACTGCTGGGGAGCATCTCGCTGAGCTGCTTGCGCAGCGAACGCTCTTGGCCGGACGAACTCGTGCAGCGTATGACCTTGTTGGGCCAGGTATTTCTGACGGCGTTGGCGCGTTGGCGCGCTGATAGGGCACTGCGCGAAAGCGAACAGCACTTCCGCCTTATGGCCGACCTGACTTATGATTGGGAGCTCTGGATCGCCCCGGACGGAAGCATCGTGTATACCTCGCCTTCATGTCAGCGCATCACCGGTTATACTCCGGCCGAGATCGTTCAGGATCCTGACCTGGTTAAGCGCATTATTCATCCTGAAGACCGAGAGCGGTTTGCGCCGCATTTAGAACGTGCGCCAGTGCCCGGCGATGTCCAATCGATTGAGCTGCGCATTATCCGACGTGATGGTGAAGTGCGCTGGCTGGGTCACATCTGCCAGCCCATCTATGCGGAGGACGGCAGCTGGCTGGGCTGGCGTATCAGCAACCGCGACATCACGGATCGCAAGCGCGCGCAGGCGGCGCAGGAAGAGCTCCAAGCCCAGCTGTTGCAAGCACAAAAAATGGAGGCCATCGGCCGGTTGACCGCCGGCATCGCCCACGACTTCAACAACTTGTTGACGGTTATGAATGGCTTTGCCGAGCTGCTCAAAACCAGCCTGCCCGAAGACCAGCCGGCGCGCACTTATGCAGACCGCATTCTCTCCGCTGGCCGGCGAGCCTCGGACCTGGTAGGCAAGCTGACCGCCTTCAGCCGCCGGCAGGCGTTGCAATTGCGTGTGCTCGACCTGAACGACATCTTGGCGAGCAACGAGGCGATGTTGCGCCAAGCATTGGGCGAGGATATCACCTTGGAGATCTTGGCAGCGCCCGACCTATGGCCGGTGAAAGCGGACGCATCTCAGATGGAACAGGTGATCTTCAACCTGGCGGTGAACGCGCGCGACGCGATGCCCAATGGCGGTTGGTTGACCATCGAAACCTCCAACGTCACATTTCCCGAGGCACGGCTTGTGCGCGGTGAGATCATGCCGGCCGGTGACTACGTGCGTCTCCTGGTGCGCGATACCGGTTGTGGCATGAGCCGTGAGGTCATGAGTCACCTTTTCGAGCCATTTTATACCACCAAGCCGTTGGGGCAGGGCACTGGCCTGGGGCTGGCGACGGTTTACGGCATTGTGCGCCAGAGCGAAGGCTACATCGAAGTAGAAAGCGCACCAGGCCATGGCACAACGTTTCTTATCTACCTGCCGCGCACCCAAGAAGCCGTGCGCGCCACGACGGCGCGTCCTGGCACCGGGCTGCTCACTCCGCGTGGCACGGAGACCATCTTGGTGGTTGAAGATGAGCCAGCAGTGCGCCAATTGGTCATCCATGCACTGCGCCATCAGGGTTATCGCGTGCTTGAAGCAGATAATGCCCGAGAGGCTTTGGAATTAGTCGAAAGGCATGTGGGAGAGATTCACTTGCTGCTCACCGATGTAGTGATGCCCGGCATGAATGGCCGTGAGTTAGCCCATCGCGTGCTCGCGATGCGCCCAAACGTGAAGGTGATCATGATGTCCGGCTATGCTGGCGATATCATCGCCGGAGGCGATCGTGTCACACCATGGGGCGCCTGGTTGCAAAAACCGATCAGCGTGTTTGAATTGGCACGCACCGTACGGCAGGTGTTGGACGAAACCGAGGCGCACACGTAGACATCACACACAGGCATGCGTTTGTTCCCTTACGGTCGCAGTTCTGATTGGGGATATCGAAACGAACTGCAACGCGTTCGCGTAGCGAATGTGCCTCACGGGCACGGATAGGGAGCATTCGGGAAAATACCTCAGTGCTCTTGGCGATCACCGCAGCGACCGGAATGCGCACTGCGCGCTTCGAAATTCTCGAGCTGAAATGCATAATCGAGATATCATCGGTTGAGGTAAGGATAGATGGCTCTCCTGGATGACCTGTTAGCCACACTGCCCGATGGAACTGTCAGTGAAGTGCGTGTCGGGGCGTTTTGGACCGCGGTGGTGGCCGAGGTACAGGGACGACGCCGCTGCGGTTTGGCTTCTACATTGGGGAGTGAGAACGACCACCATCATACTGGTACAGATGATGTGGCCGATGCAGGCTGCCTCACCGGCTATACCGCCCATCAGCTGGCAGCCCTCGTCCACTCGTCGAGCGCTCTCGAAGTCTCTATCGGCATGGCGGCAGTAAACGCTTTATTGACACCCCATCCGGAACACTGCGTAGAACTCAACGCCGAGGAGGTGATCCTGACCGAAGGCGCCGGCCGGCGCGTGGCCGTTGTCGGGCATTTCCCATTCCTGCCACGCTGTCGGGTCGTTGCCGGCACGCTTTGGGTGCTGGAGAAACGTCCGCAGGGGGATGACCTCCCGGCAGAGGCAGCGCGTGAGGTGCTTCCGCAAGCGGATGTGGTGGCCATGAGTGCCACCACTCTGATGAACCGCACATTCGACGAGCTGATAGCATTGTGCCGTCCGGATGCTTTGGTGCTGATGTTGGGACCCAGCACTCCTCTATCGCCCGTGCTCTTTGATTACGGCGTGCACATCCTCTCCGGAAGTCTCGTCGAGGATATCGATGCCGTGTTACGTGCGGTGAGCGAGGGGGCCAACTTCCGCCAGGTACGCCGGTATGGAGTGCGCCTGGTGACGATGCGCAAATTGTGAAGGGCGAGCACCCCTCCGACAGGAGCAAGGCGCTCCTTGTCCTCTCATGGAGCAACGCGACTCGTGCGCCGTGCTCGCCCAAAGTCTATGGCGTTTCCTCTGAGCGTTCCGCGTGACGTCTCTGGAGCTCCGCCAGCACATCGGACCAGCTGAGCCCATGGGCAGCTAACAGCACCAGGCCATGGTAGATCAAATCGGCCATCTCTTCGATCAGGCGTTGATCAGACTGTGCCAAGGCAGCTACTACCACTTCATTCGCTTCCTCGCCCACCTTTCGCGCCGCGTGAATTGGGTCGCTGAGCAGGCGGTTGGTATAGGAGCCGGCACGTGGATGCCGTTTGCGCTCCTCGATGATAGCGATGAGCTGCTCTAGAAAGTCATTCATTGTCCTTTAAGGAACGCGTTGATGGCGTCCAGCAGCGCCTTGATCTCCTCTACCGTGGTATCGCCCATGTGGGCAATGCGGAACGTCTTGTCTTTCAAGTTGCCATATCCATTGGAGATCAACATATACCGCTGTCGCAGGAACGCGTTCAGTGCCGCGACGTCGATCCCACGGGTGTTGGTCACACAAGTGACCGTGGGGGAACGGTAGCCTTCTTCGGCAAAGAAGTCGAAACCCGCTTCGCGCACCCATTCGTGGACTAGGTTCATCAGCTGCTTGTGCCTGGCGAAGCGATTCTGCCAACCTTCTGCAGCGATCGAGTCCAATTGGGCATCGAGAGCATACATCAAGCTGATGGCCGGCGTCGCTGGGGTGTGATTTTTCGCGGCATATTTCTCATATTGCAGGAAGTCGAAGTACCAGCCACGATGGGGGATACTCTTCGCGCGCTCCATCGCCCGGTCGCTGACGCTGCACAAGGCCAATCCGGGCGGCAATGCCAGTGCCTTTTGACTGCTGGTGAGACAGACGTCCAAGCCCCATTCATCCGCCTTGATTTCCACCCCACCTGCACAGCTCACCGCATCTACCAGCAAGAGCACATCGGGGTGGTTGCGCACCACCGCGGCGATCTCGGGCACCGGATTAAAAACCCCGGTGCTCGTCTCGTTATACACCACGGTCACGGCATCATAGCGACCCGAACGCAGCTTTTCATCCACCTGTTCGGGGTGGATCGCCTGTCCCGGCGGAACCTCCAACGCGTCTCCCTGCTTGCCATTGGCCAACACCATTTCATACCAACGTTGGCTGAAAGCACCATTGACGAGGCTCAGGCAGCGTTCGCGCACACAATTGCGCACAGCCGCCTCTTGTAACCCGCTCCCAGAGGCGGTTACGACGAAGACACGACCCGCGGTGCCGAAAATGGGTCGCAGACGGGGGATAATGCGCCCTTGCAGCTCGGCGTACTCAGGCGATCGGTGTCCAATCATCGGTCTTGTCTGAGCAGCCAGGATCTCCGATCGCACGTCGACGGGACCAGGGATGAAAATTTTGATGTAGGGACTCTGAGACATAGCAGCTCTCTCCTCTAGTTTATAAGGTTCAGAAGCCATTGCGAGTAATGGACCACCGTTCCACCAAAGTCATGCCATATGGGGTGAGGATGGCACGGATGCCTGCTGACCCCGCACAATGGCATCGAGCAATTGGTTAGCGTAGTGTTTGCGAATATGCTGACTAAGCCCCTTGATGCGTTCGAGACTGCTCCGGCTGGACGGGCGATCTACTGCCAGCTGGACCATCGTAGCGTCCGAGATCACTTTAAAAGGAGGCCAATCCATCGCTCGTGCCAAGTTGTCGCGCAGGATATAGAGCTCGCGCAGAATCGCCTGGCCGATGGGATCAAGTTGCCACGCCCCTGGAATGCGCCAAAAACCTTCTGCATCGAAATGTTTCATCGCAGGCTCAAGGCGGGCCTCACGAGCAAACGCGCGCTGCGCTTCTGCCCACTTTCTGTGTGCCTGGAGCTCTCGAATCTGGAGCGCACGCAGTGGCAGAAGATAGTGGGTATCCAAGCGCGCATACTCTAGCGCGGCAGCGGGTAAGGGGCGTAACCCCCAATTGTAGCGTTGAAGGCGTTTGTCCACACGAACGCCAAAACGCTCCTCCAAAATTGCGGCCAATCCGTGATGTTTCCAACCCAAGATGCGCGCTGCTATCATCGTGTCGAAGATATTGGCAAACGTAAAGCCGTAATCGCGCTTGAGGCACAGGATATCGTAGCTGGCGGCGTGGAAAACCTTCTCATGATTCTGACTGGCGAACAATGCTCCCAATGGAGCTATGTCCACTCTGAGCGGGTCCACCAGATAGTCAACACCGGGTATGGAGAGCTGGAGCAGACAAATCTTCTCAAAATACACATATAAACTGTCCGACTCGGTATCCACAGCGATAGATGGCGCATCCTGCAACTGTTTCAGCATGCGCTCCAAAGCAGCCGGCGTATCAACAAAGATGCACATAGCAGCGTGATCGACTTGGTGTCTCATCGTGGGCTATATCATAGCCGTGTTTTGGAGATCTGCCAAAGATGATCGCCCCCGAACAGGAAGTGAACGCTCTACCATGACAGCATAACGCTTTCAACATCCTCAGTATTCGTTGAACCCCGGACTTTTGCAGGAGTGGGACAAGCGTAGTATAATGTAGTGTGGTTGATGTATGGCAACCACATCTCGGGATCTCGAGGTGGACTATCGTGCTCACCCTACGCGGAATGCATATCTTCCCAGCCCCTCCTGCTCTGGTTTGGTCGCACATCTTTGAACCTGCTTCTCTTGCCCAGCTGATTCCGGGATGCCAGCAGCTCATCCAGGTCAGCCCGGACGAGTACCATGGCGTCATCCGGGTGGGCATTGCGGCAGTGAGCGGCACCTATCGCACCCAGGTCAAAATCAAGGAACAACGCTATCCGGAATACTGCTCGTTCGACGGGGTGGTGGATGGCCCGACCGGCGCCATCAAGGGCAGCGTCACCTTCACGCTGCGCGAGACGGATGACCATCGCACCGAGCTCTCTTACGAGGCGCAGGCGATGATCTCCGGCGCGCTGGGCACCCTGAGCGGACGGCTGATCGAAAGCGTGGCGCGCAGCTTGATCAACCAAAGCTTTGCGCGCTTTGAGCAAGAGCTGCAAGCGACATCCCAACCTTCTCACTGAAAATCATCAGGCAAAGGAGACGCTATGCGCATCGTTGATCTATCCGTTACCATTGGCGAGGATACCTTAAGCCCACCTTCGGTGGCCACGCGCCTCAAGCTGACGCCAGCCCATCGCGGCCCGGGCTTCTGGCAGGCGAGCAAACTGGAGATGACACTGCACACCGGCTCACACGTGGATTTCCCGCTCCATGTGCAAGCGGGCGGCGCGACGGCGGCGGATGTGCCGCTGGAGCGTGTCTGCGGCGAGGCGCTGGTGATCGATCTCAGCTTTGCGGGTGCCAACCACGGCATTTCGGTGGCCGACCTGGAACAACACGCGCCCCCTATCCGCAAAGGGGATATCGTCTTGGTGCGCACCGACTGGAGTGAGAAACAGTGGGGCAACTTTCCCACTTATTACGTCGAGTCGCCCTATTGCACGCCTGAGGCGGCCCAATGGCTGGTGGATCGGGGGGCGCGCGCGATCGGGTTCGACTGCTTCAGCGAGTACTGCGCACGCCTGCCCGACTTCACCTCGGAGGATTTCATCATCCACAAGATCATTCTCGAGAACGGTGCCATCCTGATGCAGCAAATGACCAATCTCTCCCAGCTGCCCACGGGTGGCCAACGCTTTCTATTTTTCGCTCCTTTCCTGAAAATCAAGGGTGCTGAAGGGGCGCCGGTGCGCTTCTTCGCCCTGCTTGACTGAATAGGAGGTGTTGAATTGGCAATCCAGGACTATTTCCTACCCAAGTCGTTGGAGCAGGCGCTCGACCTGCTCACCGAACATGGCCCCGCGTTGTTGGTGATGGCCGGGGGCACCATCGCCATGCCGCTCATCAATGATGGCATCTCGATGCCGGAGAAGGTGATGGGCTTGCGCCACGCCGGGCTCAACACGGTGCGGCGCCAGAACGGCACGCTGGTAGTGGGTGCCACCACCACGCTGACGCAACTGGCGCAACAGACGGACATCCCGATGCTGCAGGAGGCAGTGCGTCACATTGGTGGCTGGCAGATTCGCAACATGGGCACCGTGGGGGGCAATCTCTTCGCCCCGCCACCCGCCGGCGACCTTGCTGTTGCCCTGCTCGCCTTGGATGCCACGGTCGTGCTGGCGAGCAAGCAGCGCGGACGGCGTACAGTGCCGCTTGCGGAGTTCTTCACCGGCTTCATGACCACCGCGCTGGCGCCGGACGAGCTGGTTGCCGAACTGCATATCCCGCTGCCGCGCGGCAAGACGAGCTACATCAAGTATGCGCGCAAACATGCCAACACGCCCGCCATTGTCACCGTAGCGGCGCACGTGCTCACCGAGGCGGGGAAGGTGGTGGATGCACGCCTGGCGTTGAACGCGGTAGGCCCGCATCCCATCCGGGCGCGCCGTGCGGAGCAGCTATTGCTCGGTGCGCCCCTTAACGCCGAGACCATCGCTGGCGCGGCAAAAGAGGCGGCTGCGGAATGCGAACCTTTCACCGACGCCATCGCCACGGACTGGTATCGCCGCCGCATGACCGAGGTCTTCGTGCGGCGTGCTTTGGAACGCATCGCAGAATAGGAGTGAGGAGCTATGGCATCCCGAATTGTTGCATTTAACCTGAACGGTCGCGATGTCGAGGTGATGGTCAAGCCGCTGACCACGTTGCAGACCGTGTTGCGCGAACATCTGCATCTCACCGCCACCAAATCCGGCTGTCGCCAGGGCGGCTGTGGCACCTGCACCGTGCTGGTCAACGGCGAACCGATGCTCTCGTGCCTGTTGCCCGTGGAGGACATCGCCGGTCAGCAGGTGGTGACATTGGAGGGGATCACCCCGGTCGAGGGATTGCACCCCATTCAGCAGGCGTTTTTCGACAACTATGCCATCCAGTGTGGCTACTGCAGCCCTGGCATGATCATGATTATCAAGGCACTGCTCGATCGCAATCCCAATCCCACACGCCAGGAGGTGATGGATGCGATCGCAGGCAATGTGTGCCGCTGTACCGGCTATGAGTCCATCCTGCGCGCTGCCGAAGATGCAGCGCGGCGACTGCAGTCCGCATAGAACGAGGAGAGCAAGGCGATGAGTGAGGTAACGAGTGCGGTAGCGCGTGATGTCAAAAAAGAGTTTCACGTCGTGGGCAAATCCGTTCCCCGACGAGATGGCGTCGGCCATGTGACCGGCAAGACGGTTTACGTGGATGACATCTCCTTCCCGGGCATGCTGCACCTCAAGATGGTGCGCAGCCCGATCCACCATGGCATCATCCGCAACGTCGATTTCTCCGCGGCGGAGAAGGTGCCCGGTTTCGTGCGAGTGCTCACCCACCGCGATGTGCCCAAGAACATCTACACCATCCTGTGCCTGATCGGGGTGGGGCCGGACGAAGAGCCGGTGCTGGCGGTGGATCGGGTGCTCTATAAGGGCGAGCCCATCGCTGCGATTGTGGCGGAGACGGAAGAAGCGGCGATGGAGGCGGTATCGCGCGTGCGCCTGGACCTGGAGGAGCTGCCGGCCGTCTTCGACGTCGAAGAGGCGCTCAAGCCGGGTGCGCCCATCCTCAAACCGTGGGGCACCAATTACTTCGTCTATGAAGGCCATCATTGCCGGCGCGTGCGCTTCGGCGATGTGGAGAAGGGATTTGCCCAGGCGGACTACATCATCGAGGAGGTGTACAACACCAGCCCGATCGAGCACGCGCCCACCGAGACGACCGCCTGTGTCGCCAAGCCGGAGCCGGATGGCCGCTACACGGTTTACACCAACACCCAGGCGCTCTTCTTCACTATGGACAACACCGCGCTCATCCTGCAAGTGCCTTTCAGCAAGCTCCACTTTGTCGGCGGAACGGTGGGTGGCGGCTTTGGTGGCAAGGTGGATGTCATCGTCGAACCGATTGCCACGCTGGCGGCGATGAAGACCGGGTGTCCCGTCAAGTTCAAGTACACGCGCGAGGAGGAAATGCGCGTCTCTTCCACGCGCAGCGCCTGGCGCATGTACTTCAAGGACGGGGTGATGAAGGACGGGCGCATCATCGCGCGCAAGGTGATCAGCTACGCCGATTCGGGCGCCTACAACCGCCACACGCCCTACGCGGTCACCAAGCACGCCGCCAATGTTGCCGGGCCCTACTTCATACCCAATGTGTACATCGACGCGTACTGTGTCTACACCAACCGGCAGCCGGCCAGCGCGATGCGCGGATTCGGGGTAACGCCGGCCTCGTTTGCGGTCGAGTGCCAGATGGACAAGATCGCCGAGACGATCGGCATGGATCCGTGGGAGATCCGCTTTATCAACGCTTATCGCAACGGCGACATGCGACCACACCAGAAAGTAGTGGAGGACGCCACGTTGATCGAGGTGATGAAGGCGGCTGCTGAACTCGCCGGCCACCAGCTGCCGGAACATCTGTTAAAGATGCATTCGTGGGACAGGGAGAAGGCATAAGATGGCAAAGCTTCGCGGAACCGGTATTGCAGCAGTGAACTATCCGACTGGGATGAACCTGGGGGGTGATCCCAGCCAGGCACTCATCCACGCGACGACGACAGGCACCTTTGTGATCTCGCTCTCCAGCACCGATCTGGGGCAGGGGCTCAAGACGGTCATCGCCCAAATCGGCGCGGAGACGTTGGGGGTGCCGTTCGAGAACGTGTTGATCGACACCGCCGACACCGACACGGGCCCCCACTGCATGGGCACCTTCGCCAGCCGTGCCACGCACCGCGTGGGCAATGCGGTGATCATGGCGGCCAAGGAAGCGCGCAAGGTGATGCTCGAGGTGGCCGCCGAAGAGCTGGAAGCCAGCCCGGACGACCTGGACACCGACGGCCAGGGCAATATCTACGTCAAGGGTTCGCCGGAGCGCAAGATTGACATCACCAGTGTCGCGCTGGCTGCCCACTTCAAATATGGCCGCAGCATCTCCGGCCGTGGCATGTATATCAAGCCCAAGAGTCCGGTGGATCCGGAGACGGGCAAGATGGATCCGGATTCGACGGAAGCGCACGCCTGTGTGGTGGCCGAGGTGGAGGTAGACACCGAGACCGGCGAGGTGACGGTGCTCAGCTTGAAGAGCGCCTATGAGGTGGGGTGCCAGGTGAACCCCGCTTTGGTGCGCGAGCAGATCATCGGCGGAGCTTTTATGGGCATGTCGCATGCGCTGTACGAGACGACGGCGCCCTATTATCCTTCGCCGGATCACGCGCCGGGCAGCTTCAGCGAGTACGTGATCCCCGGCCCGCACGAGCTGCCGCACATCGAAAGCGTGGTGTTGGAGTATCCGTCGGTCAATGGGCCCTATGGCGTTAAGGGCGTGGGCGAGATGACGGCCAATGCGCCCATCCCTGCCATCATCAATGCCATCTCGAACGCCATCGGCGTGCGGCTGACCGAGTACCCGGTCACACCGGAGAAGATCCTGCGCGCGCTGGAGCGATCCCCCAAGCTGAAACAGCCGGCGCAGACCGGTGCATGAGCATGCGTGCCCCCTCTTGTGCGCAAGATGTGGAAGAGGGGGCACTCCATATACGATTATGCAATTCTCACGACAGAGGGCAAGGACGATGTTGAAAGTGATCTCACTGCTGAAGCGCAAAGAGGGCATGAGCTTAGAGGAATTCCGCCGCTGGGCGCTGGAAGAGCATCCCAAATTGGGCAGGCAACTGCCTGGCATCCGTCGCTATCGCATGAGCGTGGTCTTGCAGGATGACCCCAATTTGCCGGCCGATGCCGTCTCCGAGTTCTGGTTTGACGACGACGAGGCGCGCAAAGCCGCCTTTGCCACCCCGCAGGGCAAGGCGGCGGCGGAAGACGCCATTGCGCACTGCTCCTCGCGCATCCACCTGCTCACCGAGGAGAAGGTGATCATCGAGTAGGTGGCGGTGCTCAAACACGCTGTATGAAGCGCTATGGGAGGGACTGAGAGATAGGGTGGAAAGCTCTATCTCTCAGTTCCTGATTGGTTTGTGTATGGACTTACCCGAGTGGTTGGCGACTTGGCATCCTCGACCAGGCCGCGGCACCAGAGTCAATCGGCATCCATAGAAGTGGCTCAACAGGTGAGATCATGGAGGGGATATTTTCTCCAATTCGCTGCGTAGACGCTCAAAGACCTCACGGGCAAAGCTGTAGAAGCGGAGCGCTTCTTCCCGAGAGGGCCTGCTGGGCGTGAAAGGCGACAGTGTTAGTGAGATCAGGATAGGCGAGCAATGCCTGTGCCGCCGCCAAGTCCTCGGATGCTTTGGTCAACCATTCACGCGTGATGGCTTTCATACAGCACGATCCCTTTTTGCTGCACCTCACGCGCAAAGGCGCCCGCCAACTCCATAAAACGGGCGTGCATCGGCCGCGTGTGTACGATCAAGTCCACTGGCACGGCACACCGGATATCCCGCAGCAATCGGGCCACTTCCAGATAGAGCGCCGGCTTTTATTGATAGGTGGTCGGCATCACTTCGCTGTCAAGTACCACAATCAGGTCAATGTCACTGCTCGCATCTGCCTCACCAGTAGCTTGGCTGCCGAAGAGGATAATCTGAGCTGGTTGGAGCGGTTGTAGGTGTGCCACAATCGCAGTGATATAATGGGCTAACCGTTCCCGATCGGTTTCGCCGACGACCGTTTGCATATGACCACCTCTCGTCCGCGTATATGATGCCACAGCCTATGACATCGAGGAAACCGGTCGTGTTGCCTTGGCACAACTGCATACCCTCCTATATAATTGAGCTCACCGGCAGGACGCCGGGAAGATCGCCATCAAGCCCGATATTATCCACATAACACACCACTCCCTACGGGAAGCGTCCTCATGCGCGACACACGCCTGTTTCGGGTCAATCAGCCGTTATATCGTTCGCTGGGCTGGGCTGACGTCTTGGTCTTAGTTGGCATCGCTGTCTTACTGTACGTCGGTGTACGGCTGGCGGTGGATTCCCCTATGGTGCTCTCCGCACCGACGATTGACCTTGGATTACATTGGTTGCCCCTCTACGCCGGGCTGTCGCTGGCACGTATGTTTGCGGCGTACATCCTGTCGTTGATCTTCTCCCTGGTTTATGGTCGCCTGGCGGCTTACAATCGGCAGGCAGAAATGGTGCTGCTGCCGCTGCTCGACGTGCTGCAGAGCGTGCCGATCCTCTCATTCCTGCCGGCTGTGGTGCTGAGTTTGTCCGCACTGCTGCCCCAACGCCTGGCGGTGGAACTGAGCTCCGTTGTGCTCATCTTCACCAGTCAAGTATGGAACTTGACCTTTGCCTGGTATCAATCTCTGGTCACCATCCCGAAGGAATTACGCGAAGTGAGCACCTGTTTCGGCATCAACGGCTGGCTGCAGTTCAGCCGGTTGGAGCTCCCCTTCGGCGCTATCAGCCTGATTTGGAACAGCATGATGAGCTGGGCCGGTGGCTGGTTTTTCCTAATGGCGGCGGAGATGTTCACCGTCGGACAACGCAATTTTCGCCTGCCCGGCCTGGGTGCCTACCTGCAGGAAGCTGCCAGCCGGGGTAACTTATGGGCGCTGGGTTGGGGCATTGTGACGTTGCTGCTCCTGATCGTTGCGTTAGACCAATTGGTGTGGCGTCCCCTGCTGGCCTGGTCGGATCGGTTCAATCTGCAGATGGTGTCACGGGATAACCCGCCAAGCTCCTGGTTCTACGACGTGCTGCGCAACGCCCAGCTGGTTGCATGGTTTCACCAGCGCGTGCTCCGCCCTGTCAGCGCAGCGGTGGATGGCTATCTGTCGCGCCGATTTCAGGCGCGTGGTCTCAGCGCGACATCGCCCACCCCCGGCTATGTGGGACGCATTCTGGGGGGATTGGTGATCGCAATATTGGCGTATGGGGCGCTGCGAGCGGGCCAGATGCTATCAGAAGTTTCCCTGACGCAATGGGGCAATATCGCGCTGGGGGTCGGGGCCACGCTGTTGCGTGTGTTGGGCGCATTGGCCGTTGCGCTCGCCTGGACTCTGCCGCTGGGTGTGGCCATGGGTACCAACCCGCGACTGGCGAGATGGCTACAGCCTCTTGTCCAGGTGGCTGCCTCTGTGCCGGCAACTGCGCTCTTCCCTGCCGTGTTGCTGGTGCTGTTACGACTGCCCGGCGGGTTGAATCTGGCTGCTGTGGTGCTCATGCTCATGGGGACGCAGTGGTATTTGCTTTTCAACGTGATCGCCGGTGCCAGCGCGATCCCTCAGGATTTGAAGTATACTGCTACACTGTTGCAGATGGACTTTTGGCGTCGCTGGCGTGTCCTGGTTCTGCCGGCTATTTTCCCCTACGTGATCACCGGTGCCATAACCGCGAGTGGTGGGGCGTGGAATGCCAGCATTGTGGCGGAGCATGTGGAGTTTGCCGGTGAAACACACAATGTGATCGGTATCGGCGCCCTGATTGCCAGGGCAACCGCGGTGGGAGATTACCCGCTATTGCTCGCCGCCACCCTTGCGATGATCGTGACCGTCGTGCTCATTAACCGTCTGGTATGGCGACGACTGTTTCGCATAGCGGAGCAACATTACCGAATGGAGTGAGAGAAAGATGCAGCGCAACGGCATCCTCCTGGAGATTCGCCACGTCAGCCAGGTATTCTATACCGGCACCAAACCATTCGTAGCGATACAGGATGTCAACCTGGCACTTCACGAGGGCCAGTTCACTGCCTTATTGGGGCCTTCCGGCTGCGGCAAGAGCACCTTGTTGCGCATTATCACCGGCTTGCAGTCACCGACTGAGGGACATGTGCTCTACCGTGGTGTTCCGCAGCGAGGCGTCAATCCGCGCGCGACCATTGTATTTCAGACATTCGCGCTCTTCCCATGGCTTACCGTGCTCGAGAATGTAGAGGTCGCATTGGAAGCGCGCATGGTCTCCCGGGAATTGCGCACGGCCCGTGCGCTGGACTTGTTGGACCGCGTCGGTTTGGACGGTTTTGAGAATGCGTACCCACGCGAGCTTTCAGGTGGGATGCGTCAGAAAGTCGGTTTCGCGCGTGCCATGGCAGTCGAGCCGGAACTGCTGTGCCTCGACGAGCCGTTCTCGGCTCTGGATGTATTGAGTGCCGAGGCATTGCGACGGGAGCTCCTGGAGCTATGGACAGACAACAAAATACCGACACGCGCCATCCTGATGGTCACCCATAACATCGAAGAAGCGGTCCTGATGGCCGACCGCATTGTGGTCATGGACCGCAATCCTGGCCGGGTGGTTTCGGACATCAGGGTCAATCTGCCTCATCCGCGCTCGCCGAAGGATGCCTCGTTCACAGAGTTGGTGGACCGGGTGTATGC
>QEXY01000119.1 GCA_003130875.1 Ardenticatenia bacterium | reverse complement strand
TCCCCTCGGTATCTACAATGCTTGGGTTATCATGCCCGCGGGGGGCAACAAGCCGCCACAGCCAGGCGAGAGCAGGTGGCAGCAAGTGAAACAGGCCAATGATACCGTAGGTGGGACGCTCGCGAGTACAGGGCGGTGTTCGAATGCCAAAGCTGCGAATATCCACCGTTACCGGCCTATGGACGGCACCTGGCACGATGCGTCGAGGCAGGATCACGCGCGGATTGGGACATGGCCGCCCGGGTTCATCTTGGATGTGCTCCCAGATCAAGGCGCGACCGCCAGGCACGGCATCTATGTTCAGGAAGAGCAAAGGCTCCGGCGGTTGGGCGGTCAGCCGCTCTAGATGCACATCGGTTCCATAACGGTTGATATGGTTGACACGCACAAACCAGCCCTCTTCTGCATCCACCACCCTTAGATTGGAGTTGTCCGACTGTAAGGATGGATGACAGAGCGCCATATCGTCTGAGACAGGCTGCAGTCTGCACGAGCGAGGAATTTCCAGGTAACGCACTTCGCCGCTGACAACGTTGACACCCAGCACGAAACGGCCATCGGGCTCGCGCGGAGCTTGTTCTAGCATTTCACTCTTGCCACCGCCACTGGCGCCTTCGTGCATAATGACTACTTCGTTGTCATATGGGGTGATCACGCGCACCGTCGAGCAATGGGTTGTCACCCACCCTTCGCGTTCACCCAATTCGATAAGCATCCCATAGACGCCCTTCTTTGCACTGGGGCCAGGGTAGAGGTTATAAGAAAACATCTCGTGCAATTCATCCGTCCGGTTGTGCACAACAACTTGTTTGCCGCCAAAGTGGGTATGCCGGAAAGGCGGCGCGACGTAGATGATTGCTCGCGGACGGAAATGGGGTGGGATCTCGTCATAGGGGATAATCCCCTGAAGCAGGGCCAAACCCAACGCAAAAAATCCGGTGTTCGCGGGGGTAATGACCAGGCAGTCCAACCCCATACCCGGTTTTCCGGCGATAAAACCAAACATCGCGAGTGGTTGTGTTTTCAGCCAGGCAAAAGTCTCCTCTCGCAGTATGGCAAAGTCGTAACCAAAGCGCTCTCGAAAGTGTGGCTTATCGCTGGGTTTGTCATCAGCGATAACCGTGCAGTCCGGATCACGTCGCCGCATATACGGTTCCGTGTAGTTCGCTGCCACACCATTGCGCACCCGGGCAACCGTCGCCTCAACTACTCTGCCTTTGCCTGGTATGTCGTACACGACCTCAAAATAGTTGCTATGGGGGCCTCCACATGCAAGATCCACCAGATCGGCTGTCGAGCTGGCTATAACCAAACTAGGACATTCACTCAAAATGGCCGCTGCTTCCAGTGGTGGATTGTACTTCCTCCAATCCCTAGTGTGCCTCTCGATGTCCGATAGGAGCTCTTCAATCTGGTCGATCTGGTTAGCAATCTTATGATATTCTGTTGACATTGTCGTACCCCCTAGAGCAATTGAAGTTGCAATAATTCTGTTTGAGCTGAACAACCTCTAAGTAGCAATCAGGAAATAGATGAATTCCAGTTCATCGCGCTTCAGTCTGTTCGTAAACCCAATTATACCTTAATCTAAGCAATTGCGTAAGTCCTATTCTATGGAGGCTTGATCGATGACTTCGGTAGATGCCATATCTTGGTCCGTTGTAGCAGATGAGAGATAATGGACGTAAGCTTCTAGATGAGCAGGGGAACGGCTCGGTTGACCGACGGGTATGGACACGCGCATCGTCGTGCCGGAGCCGGGCTGCGATTCGAGCATAAACTTTCCACCCCAAGCACGGGCGCGTTCGTACATCGAGATCAATCCCAAGTGCCCGTCCTTTCCCATCAGGCGCTCTGGTGGTTCAGCCATCCCCTGTCCCGTATCCCGAACAGTGACGCTGACCGCGTCGAGGCTCCAGCGGAAGTGAACGAAAATGTGCGCCGCACAGGCATGGGTCAGGGCATTATCGAGCGCCTGACGGGTGATGTGATAGAGATCGCGTTCCAAGCGGGCATCTGGAAGCCGATCACCCCCGAAGCCCTGTGCTGTCAAGCTCACCACACACGCGTTGTGGGATGGACGGCGGGCGATATGATCCAGATAAGCCTGTATTGCTGCAATGAGCCCCAGGTTGCTCAATACGGTAGGATGAAGGCCCTGGGTGATTTCGCGCAAGCGCTGCACGGTTGTGCTGATCTCTTGCTCTAGACCACTCAGCCAGGACTCCACCTCCTGGTCGCTGTCCGCTATCCGCTTGCGACAGTTGCGCACGGTCAGACTCATCGCTGTCAAGCGACTCAGGATGTCATCATGCAGCTCCGCTGCCACGCTGCGGCGCTCCTCTTCCTGTATTTCGACGGTCTGTCGATATGCCAGCTGCAGACGTGTGCGTATTTCTTCCATCTCCTCAACAAGATGCACATTCTTAATCGCCAATGCTGCTTGACTGGCCAGCCATTCCAACCATTGCAGTGCTGCCTTGGTGTAGGAAGAACCATAACGCGGAACGCCCAGGCCGATCGCTCCGAGCAGCTCGTTATTCCAAAGCAGCGGACATATCAGACGCACACCCTGGCTCATCCAGCTATACCGCAGAGCGCTTTCTGGCAATGTCTCCACCGGCCGAACCTGAGGGGTGCTGCTCAGATCCACGTCCAGAGGCACATCGTCCAGGGTGACGGGAGGTCGCGTACCAGTGAAGAAGACCGGTCGCAACACCTCGCTCTCGCCATCAAACCACCACACAGCCACACTGACGGGATTCAACGTCGCAAAGCACATCTCGCCAGCCACTCGAAAGAACGCCTGAGCGCTGTATCCGGAATCGCGCCTCAATGCTGCATAGCGTTCTACAAATTGAGCATAGGCCCGCTGTTCCGGGTGTAGGAGTGGTTCAAACGCTCGTACGAGCCGGTAGCAGGCAACAGCAAAGACACCCAGGATGAGGAGCACCCATGGCAGGCGCCATGCGGGGTCGAGGGGAGAGGCGAGGGGAGGGAGGACATGTATTAGCAGCAAGGCAAACAACACCACCAGCAGCGCGGTCGCGCTGCTGAACAGAAGATGAGAGTGCAGGCGTGCGATGAAAAAAGATAGGCGACGCCTCATCGCTCCCTGCCCCCGGGCTAGCGCGCCTCGGGCTTTCTCAGGGCGCTACATACAGGTACTGCAGAATAGGCTTTTGAGCATGCCCTAGCGCATTGATGAGGCGCGTCAGAGGATCAGACGGCTGGACCATCCGGAGCAGCTGGCGGAAGAAATCGAATGGCTCACGATACTCGATCACCTCTGGCTCACCGGTAATGCCTCCCAGCTCTCCTGCCTTGCGAATCGCATCCGGCAGATTGCCCAGCTCATCCACCAGCTGCAGCTCCTTGGCTTGACGTCCGGTGTACACCCGACCGTCGGCCAGTGCCTTGACCCTCGCTATTGTCAGATGACGCCCCTCAGCCACCACTTTGACAAATCCCTCATAGGCCTCATCCACGATGGATTGCCAAGCCGCCTTCTCCTCCTCGGTCATTGACCGGAAGGCACTCCCACTGTCCTTAAACTTCCCGCTCTTAATTGTGGTAGCAGTGACGCCATACTCTGCCAACAGGTTGCTTAAGTCCAGAAATTGGGCAATCACCCCGATGCTGCCGGTCAAAGTATCCGGATTGGCAAAGATGACATCGGCGGGTGCCGCCACGTAGTAGCCACCTGAAGCGGCCAATTCACCCATCGAGACGACCACAGGCTTGTTCATAGCGGCCACCTGCTGGTGGATTTCATTTGAGGCGACCACACTGCCACCTGGGCTATCGATGCGCAACACCACCGCCTTTACCGCCTCGTTTTGCTCGGCCCACTTGAGCTGTTTGACAATGTAACCTGAGTAAGCTGCTGCACTTGCATCGACAAAGGGGTTGGCAGGTGGATCGCCGGATATGATCACCCCCTCCAGGCGCACCAAAGCCACGCCAGGCCCGCTCACCTGTGGGGAGGGCGCCGAGACGCTTTGGAATGCCGATCCGAACAGTGCCAGGGGAACGCACAGGCCGCAGAGCAATACCAACGTCAACACCACACCGATCAACATCCATAAGATCTTCTTACCTGCACTCATAGCATTTCTCTCCTATCTCGCTTCTTTCACACCACCCTGACGAACCGACGCCGGCCCACTTGCAACACTCGTGGCGGCCCGGGCTGTACGACCAAGTCGACAGACTGGACCGGATGCCCTTCCAGCTTCACACCACCTTGCTCGATCAGCCGGCGGGCCTCACGCTTGCTGGGCGCGAGTCCTGCCGCGCAGATCAAATCCACGATCGAAAGGGGGATACGTAATGAGTACTCCCCCATCTCCGGTGGCAGCTCGCGCTGCTGGAACACGGTCTTAAAATGTTCCTCAGCACGCGCCGCGGCTTCGTCGCCGTGGAAGATTGAGACGATCTCGCGTGCGAGCATCATCTTGGCATCGCGCGGATGCAAGCGACCCGACTGAAGATCTGTCTCGATCTGCGCAATCTGCTCCGGAGAGAAGCGGGTGACCAGACGATAATACTGCATCATAACCTCGTCGGGGATGCTCATCACTTTGCCGTACTGTTCCTCAGGGGGCTCGTTGATCCCAATGTAATTGCCAGCGCTCTTTGACATACGCATGCGGCCATCGGTGCCCACCAGAATGGGCAAGGTGAGACAGACTTGGGGACGTTGGCCAAATGCTTCTTGCAACTTCCGTCCGGCCATCAGATTGAAAAGCTGCTCTGTAGCCCCGATTTGCACGTCAGTCTGCAACACGACGGCGTCATACCCCTGCATCAGGGCGTAGAAAAATTCGTGCAGCCAGATAGGGTCTCCTTTAGCCATTCGCTTGGCAAAGTTATCGCGCGCCAGGAATTGTTGCACCGTGAAATGGCTGGCCAGGCGGACGGCATCAGCGAAGGTGAGCTGGCTCAGCCAGTCGGCATTGTAGCGGATGATAGTCTTGTCGCGGTCCAGGATTTTGAACGCTTGCTCGGCATAGGTGCGTGCATTGGCCATAAGCTCCTCGGGGGTACGCTGAGGACGCAGTGCTTCTTTGTCACTCGGATCCCCGATCAAACCAGTGAAGGTGCCGATCAGAAAGGTCACCTCGTGTCCCAAATCCTGGAACTGTCGCAGCTTGCGCATTGTGACCGTATGGCCGAGGTGGATATCGGGCGCGGTCGGGTCATAGCCGCAGTAAACACGCAGAGGTCGTCCCTCGCTCAGGCGCTCGCGCAGCTCGGCTTGCATCACCTGATATAGTTGTGGGTCGCCAAACTCGACACCTTGCATCAAAATGGCCATTTGTTCATCAACGGGACGCATAGCAGCTCCTACCTGTCGCAGCAGAGTGTTCACATTTTACCATTTTCAGATTCTGCGAGCAATAATGCCGACCGCCAGACAAGTTTTAATCCTTTCTCTCTTACTTAGAAGGGGTGTTGCTTTGAAAACCGGGACATCCGTTGTACAATTTGCTTGATCCGAATACGACATTGCAAAAGGACCTTTGGGGCAACCACGGAGATACAATGCAGGTCAAGACACTCACAGTCGGGCAGCTGTTCACCAATTGTTACCTTGTTGCCTGCCCGCGCACCCAGCAAGTGGCTATTATTGACCCCGGCGATGAGGCACACCGTATCCTCAGCACGGTACACGCCGCAGGGTGGAAGGTCACCTACATCCTGCTCACCCATGCCCATTTTGACCACATAGGTGCTGCCGATGCGTTGGTAGATGCCACCGCCGCGCCGCTCTTCTTACACCCGGATGACAAACTGCTGTTCGATGTGGGCGGTGGCGCGATGCTGTTCGATTTTCCCTCGCCCGAAGTGCCCCAGCAGGTGGAGCTTTTGACAGAAGGACAAGAACTTCTTATCGGTGAGATATCGTTGCGTGTGTTGCATACGCCCGGACACTCTCCGGGCAGTGTGTGCTTCTATGCTGCTGAGCACCAGACTGTCTTCGTTGGCGATGTGCTGTTCGCCAATGGCATCGGGCGCACTGACCTGCCGGGCGGGGATTACACGACCTTGATGCGCTCCATCCGGTGTCTTCTAGAACTGCCGGACGACACGGCGGTATATCCCGGGCACGGTCCAGCGACCACCATCGGTCGAGAAAGAACCGAGAACCTCTGGCTTTCAGAGGATTACTAAAAAGACTATGATAACCCGACAAGTGGCTAAAGGCGCAGATGAAGCGCCTGCTGTCGCTCCGAGAGCTCTCGAGCATGAATCGGCGGCTCCATCTACTACGTTCTGACAGCACGATTCCCCCTGAATATCGCGCCAACTTTTTCCACCTTTATCTGGATGTAGCCTGGTATGGAGTGCTCAACGCCAGCGCGTTGACCTTCCTGAGTGTTTTCGCAGCGCGACAAGGGGGCACCCCTCTCCAAGTTGGGTTGCTCAGCGCGGGGCCTGCGGTGATGAACCTGCTGGTTGCCATGCCGATCGGGCACTGGTTGAAGCGCCAGCCGATCGGGCGAGCGGTCTTTTGGACGTCCATTGCCCACCGTGTGTTTTACTTGCTGTGGGTGCCTTTGCCCATGCTCCTTCCGCCAGCGCTGCAGGTGTGGGCGTTGATCGGCCTGACCCTCGCGATGTCGGTGCCGGGCGCTGCATTGGCGATCGGCTTCAACGCGCTCTTTGCTGAGGCTGTTCCGCCGGCATGGCGCGGCCACGTGGCCGGAATACGCAATGCCC